>BEIR01000121.1 GCA_002898855.1 bacterium HR41 | reverse complement strand
CGTCGTCGCCGGCTTGATCGTCGCTTTCGCCGCTTTCTTCGGGGGTCCATCCGGTGCGCGGCAGGCTTATCTGACGGGCGGGCCGCGCCTCTTCCGGGTGACCGTCGGCCTCATCGTTGCGGTGTGCGGGATCGTCGTGCCGGCGCTCGCGATCGCGGCGAAACAGGACGCGCTCGGTGGTGTCGGGTCGCTGCGCAACGAAGCTGCCGAAGGCCAGCTCGCGCGCGGCAAGCAGCTCTTCAAGGAAGTGTGCGCCACCTGCCACACGCTCGATGCCGTGCAGGCCAAGGGTGTGGTCGGTCCGAACCTCGACCAGCTCGCGCCCCTCGACCGCGAGCGGGTTCTGCGCGCGATCCGCATCGGCGGCACCGGCCAGCAACGGATGCCGGCGGGTCTCTTGAGCGGCGAGGACGCCCAGGCTGTGGCTACGTACGTAGCGCGGGTGGCCGGCCGCGCCCCCTGAGCGGTCGGCCGAGCGTCGCGCGCGGGGCTAGCCGCGCAGCGGATCGCCAAGCGTCCCGCCGCGCCATGGTGAGCGGGGTGGTGACGGCGGCGGTCGGTCGGCCGCTCGGTGCCGCTTGCGCACCGTTTCCGTCCGAGCGTGGTGCTCTTATCACTGCTACGATGCCCGCTCCGAACGAGGGCCGAGGCTCCGGTGCCGTCACCGGGGCGCGGGGGACCCAAAGGGACCGAGCGTTGTCCCAGGGGCGAATCGCGGTCCGAGCACCGCGTAGCGCCACAGGTGCGAGCCCGTCAGCTAACTCCGCAGGCCTACAGCGAGCAGCGATGGAAACGCTGACTACCAAGCCAGGTCGAAAGCCTCCGCGCCGGACGGTGCGCATCGGCGGCGTGAACGGCGCCGGCGGCAGCGGCGCGCGATCGGCGGACCGCGCGCTCGATCCGTTCCCACGCGCCGCGCGCAGTGCGGCGCTGCTGCGCGAGGCGGGCACGGCAGGCCTCGCGCCTAATCGCGCTCTCGATGGGCGTGTGAAAGAGTCCGCTCCCATCGTGCGCGATGCGGTTCGCGGGCGCAGCCTCGACCGTGGGCCGCGCCGGCCGCGCACCGCTGCGGTCCAGTCTCCCGGCGTGCGGCGGCGTGTCGCGAGCGTGCCGCCGCTAGCCGCGGGCTCGCCCGACCGCTTCGCCGCTTGGGCGTTCGCGCTCGGGGTGCTGCTGGTCGTTGCGGCTGCGACGAGCGCCCACTTCGCCCCGGGCGGCTAGCGACCGCTCTCACCGGCGCCAGGGCGTCGGCGCCAGTAAGGGCGCGCCTATACTCGCAGCCAGCCCGAATCACGCGCGAGCGGGCCAATGCAACTCGGGCGGCGAGGAGCTGGCGCATGGCTAAAAGCCGAGAGAGCAGGTTCCAGGTACACGACGAGCTGACGGCGCCCGAGCAAAGCCTCGCTGTGCTGCGCGCCGCGCTGGCGCGTGGTGCGCGCATCAGCAACTTTGTCGGGGTGCTTGCCGGCGCGCCAGCTGTGCTGCGCGGCTACGCGCGTTTCCTCGCCGAGCTTCGAGCAGGGAAGCTGCCGCGTGACACCCAGGCGCGCATCGCTGTCGCCGTCGCTGCCCACGAGCACAGCGACTACCAAGCGGTCCACGCCCAACGGCTGGCGCGCAACGCCGGCCTCGGGCTCGACGAGATCGCGGTGGCGCGCGAGTTCGACTCCTTCGACGAGCGCCACGCGGTTCTTCTGCGCTACCTGAAAGCGGTGCTCGAGAGCGACGACGCCCCGCCCGAGCACCTCCAGGAGGAGGCGCGCGAAGCGGGCTGGAGCGACGAGCAGCTACTCGAAGCGATCGCCCACCTCGGTCTGTGGCGCTGGGCGTGCCTGATGGCGCGCGCCGCGAACGTACCGGTCGAGGCGGCGTCGGGTTTGCGCGGCGATCTCGTCGAGGCGGCCTGACGACAGGGAGCGAGCAGGGTGGGAGGGGAAGGGTCGAAGACGGCTGAGCCGATAGCGACAGCGAGCCGCTCGCCGACGGCCGCCGACCGCACCGCTACCGCCGCCGACTTCGGGCCCTCGAACGCCGAAAGTGGGCCTGCCTCCCCGACCGCCGCTGGCGCTCGGTGCGAGCGCGAGCCTTGCTGCTCTCTCTACCACCAGGCGGTCGAACTGATCGGCAAGCGCTGGACGGGCGCGATCATCCTTGTGCTGATGCCCGGCCCGCTGCGCTTCTGCGAGATCAAGCGGCTCGTGCCGCAGCTCTCCGACCGGCTGCTGTCGGAGCGCCTCAAAGAGCTCGAGGCCGAGGGCATCGTCGAGCGGCGCGAGTTGCGTGACTCGCCGCCGCGCGTCGAGTACACCCTCACCGACAAGGGCCGGGCCCTCGAGCCGGTTGTGCGCGCGCTCAAGCGCTGGGCCCACGCCTGGCTTTGAGCGGTGCCGGTGAGCACCGGCCGTGCCGGCCGCACCGTTGCCCCTCGCGGCGGTCGTCGGCGCTGCGCCGGTCACTCCGACGCGACTAAGATCCGCCGCCGCGCCCGGTCTCGACAACGACGGGTGCTCGCACGACCCGAGGACCCAAGCAGGAGGAAAGCGTGAGCGAAAGACCGCAGACCGCTGACGACGTAAAGGCGATCGTCGAAGAGCGCAACATCCGCTTCGTTCGCCTCTGGTTCACCGACATCCTCGGGCAGCTCAAGAGCTTCTCGATCAACGCCGCCGAGCTCGACGATGCGTTCGAGGGCGGCATGGGTTTCGATGGCTCTTCGATCACCGGCTTCAACGCGATCGAAGAGTCGGACATGATCGCGATGCCCGACCCGAAGACGTTCGCGATCCTCCCTTGGCGTCCGGAGGAGCAGGGCGTGGGGCGGATGTTCTGTGACATCCTCACGCCCGAGCGCGAGCCTTACGAGGGCGACCCGCGCTACGTGTTGCGGCGCACGCTCGAGCGCGCCAAGCAGATGGGCTTCGACCACTTCTACGTCGGGCCCGAGCTCGAGTTCTTCTACTTCAAGAACGCCAAAGCCGAGAACGGCAAGCCTGAGATCCTCGACGAGGGCGGCTACTTCGATCTCACGACGCTCGACGCCGGCACCGACGTGCGCCGCGAGACGGTGCTCGCGCTCGAGCGTCTCGGCATCCACGTCGAGTACTCGCACCATGAGGTCGGCCCCTCGCAGCACGAGGTCGACATGCGCTACGCCGACGCGCTCGAGATGGCCGACAACACGATGACCTACCGCATCACGGTCAAAGAGATCGCGATGAAGTACGGGTGGCACGCGACCTTCATGCCGAAACCGCTGTTCGGCGTGAACGGGTCAGGGATGCACACCCACCAGTCGCTTTTCCGCGGCGACAAGAACGCCTTCTTCGATCCCGACGACCAGTACTTCCTCTCCGACACCGCCAAGCGCTTCATCGCCGGTCAGCTGCGGCACGCACGCGAGATCTCGTCGATCTTCGCCCAGTGGGTCAACTCCTACAAGCGGCTCGTGCCCGGGTACGAGGCGCCCGTGTACTGCGCGTGGTCGCGGCGCAACCGTTCGGCGCTTATCCGCGTCCCTCTCTACCACCCGGGCAAGGAGCAGGCCACGCGCGCCGAGATCCGCTGTCCCGACCCGGCGTGCAACCCCTACCTCACGTTCGCGGTGCTGCTCGCCGCCGGGCTCGAGGGGATCGAGAAGGGCTACGAGCTGCCCGAGCCGATGGAGAAGAACCTCTATCACCTCAGCCCCGAAGAGCGGAAGCGGCTCGGGATCGAGCAGTTGCCGGAGACGCTCGGCGAGGCGATCGAGCTGACCGCCGAGTCGGAGCTCGTGCTGCGCACGCTCGGCGAGCACATCTTCAACCGCTACGTCGAGATCAAGCGCCAGGAGTGGGAGGAGTACCGGGTGCAGGTGACCCAGTGGGAGCTCGATCGCTATCTCCCGATCCTCTGACATCGGCACGGATCTGCGCGAGCCGCGCCGGTGGCGTGCCTTCGCGCTAGCGTGCGGGCCGCGCTCGCGCATCGTCTTCGCCGTCGCCTGGCTAGTTGTGGTGGTCGCGGCGGCCGGCCCGCTGCGGCTGCCCGAGCGCTTAGCTGACGCCGAGAACAACGAGTCGACGTCGTTCCTGCCGGGCGACGCCGAGGCCACCAAGGCGCTAGCCGCCGTCGAGCGCCTGCAGCGCGGCGAGCTCGCGCCGGCGGTGATCGTCTATCGCCGCGAGAGCGGTCTGCGGCCGAGCGATCTGCGCAAGATCCGCAGTGACGTCGCGCGCATGGCGGCGCGACGCTTCCCCACGGTGGTCGCCGACGGCGCCGCGGCGAGCGGTGCGGCTGCCGCTAACGGCCGCGCACCTGCCCGCCGTGCCCCACCACCCGAGCCGTCGCGTACGCAGTGCGGCGCGCCGGGCGTACCCGTACCCGGTCAGCCCCGCGACTACCGGCCGTTCGTCGGTCCGGTGTGCTCGGCCGACGGCAAGGCCGCTGTGGTGACGGCCTACTTGCGCGGGAACGGCGAAACCTCGGGGCTGCTCGACCCGGTGCGCTACTGGCGCTCGGTGCTCGACCGCCAGCCCCCAGGGCTCGTCGCGAAGGTGACCGGCGGCGCCGGTTTCGCTGCCGACGCCGTCGAGGTGTTCGAGGGGATCAACACGCGCCTGCTTACGGCCGCGCTCGCGCTCGTGATCGCTTTGCTCGTGTTGATCTACCGCTCGCCGATCTTCCTCTTCCTGCCGCTCGCCGCGGTGCTTGCCGCCGAGGTGCTGTCGCGCTCGCTCGGCTGGCTCGTCGCCGAGCTGGGGGTGACGGTGAACGGCCAGTCGAGCTCGATCATGTCGGTGCTGGTGCTCGGTGCGGGCACCGACTACGCCCTATTGATCGTCGCCCGCTACCGCGAGGAGCTCCATTACCTCGACGACCGATTCGAGGCGGCGCGTCGGGCGCTGGCGTCGGCCGGACCGGCGGTCCTGGCGTCGGC
>BEIR01000120.1 GCA_002898855.1 bacterium HR41 | reverse complement strand
CTCGGCGAGGCGTGCGGCGTGTGGCGGCCCGGCCCCGCCGAAGGCGCACAGGCAGAGCGTGCGTGGGTCGATGCCGCGCTCGACGGTCAGCACGCGCACGGCCTGGGCCATTTCGGCACAGGCGACGTCGATGATGCCCTCGGCGCACTGCTCGGTCGGCATCTCGAGCGCCCGCGCAAGCTCGGCGACCGCCCGGTAGGCGGCGGCTGCGTCGATCGCAAGCTCGCCCCCGAAACGCTGTCGGTCGGCCAGGTAGCCGAGCACGACGTTAGCGTCTGTGCCCGTCGGCGCCCGGCCGCCCCGGCCATAGCAGGCGGGCCCGGGGTCCGCACCGGCCGACACGGGCCCGACGCGCAGCGCGCCGCCCGCGTCGCGCCAGGCGATCGAGCCGCCGCCGGCGCCGACGGTGTGCACCTCGACCATCGGCAGCGCGAGCGGACGGCCGGCCACCTCGCCACCGAGGACGACGCGCGGGCGACCCGCGCGCGCAAGCGAGACATCGCACGAAGTACCGCCCATGTCGAGCCCGACGGCGTCGGGGAAGCCTTCGCGCTCCGCGAGGCGGGCGCACGCGACAGCGCCCGCTGCCGGTCCCGAAAGCACCGTCCAGGAGCCGTGAGCGGAGGCGACGCGAGCGGGCGCCACGCCGCCGCTGGAGAGCATCACCTCGGGCGCCGGCAGGCCGTGCGCGCGGGCGCGCTGCTCGAGGCGCTCGAGGTAGGTCCGCAGGCGCGGCGACACGGCGGCGTCGACGATCGTCGTCGCGCAGCGCTCGTACTCGCGGACGACGCGCGCGGTCTCGCACGACAGCGAGACGTGGGCGTGTGGCAGACAGTCCCGCACGAGCTCGCCGACGGCGAGCTCGTGCTGCGGGTGGCGAAAAGACCACAGCAGGCAGACGGCGACCGCCTCGGCGTCGACGGCGCGCAGCCGGGCGCGCAGCGCGGCCCGGTCGAGGGCGCGCAAGACGCCGTCCGGCCCGGTTCGCTCGGGCACGCCGACGCGCAGCGCGGGCGGGACGATCGGCTGCGGCGGGTGTTCGCAGAGGCGGTAGAGCGCGGGGCGGTTCTGGCGGCGCAGCTCCTCGAGGTCCTCGAACCCCTCGGTTGCGAGCAGCGCGGTCGTCGCGAGCTTGCTCTCGAGCAAGGCGTTGGTGCCGACGGTCGTTCCATGCACGAAGCGGGCGACCGCGCTCGGCTCGAGCGCGAGCGCGGCGAGCGCGCGCTCGATCGCGGCCAGCGCGCCCTGCGACTGGTCGGCGGGCGTGCTGGGTGCTTTCGCTTGCGCGACCTCGCTGCCGCGCACGACGACGGCGTCGCTGAACGTCCCGCCGACGTCGACGCCGACGATGCAACTCTCGCTCTGTCCTGCCGCCACTGCGCCGGCAAGCTAGCGCCCGCGCTGGCGGCGAAGCGCCCGCAACCGCCCTTCCCTCAGGCGGCTACGGCTTCGACGCTCTCGAAGCGCTCCTCGAGGTGTTTGTGCGAGGGGCAGTAGCGGCTACCCGGAAGCGGCACGCGCTGGCAGGGCGTGCCCTTGCGCGTCGTGGCGTGACAGCGCAGCGGGCTGCCGTCGAACGTCACGCCCTCGCGCCAGTGCTCGTCCACGTAGGCCGTCGCGACCGCGAGATGACGCTCGATCACCCGCCGCACACGGGCCTGGGCGCGCAGCCGAAACAGCGTGCGCACCTGCCCGAAAAGGAAACGCGCCGGTTGGCGGAAGTAGTGGCGATCGGTGGCGAGACGCTCTACCGTCGCCTCGCACGCCTCGAGCAGCGTCCGCCGCGCTCGCACCGCCCCGCCGAAGGAGCGGTGTTCGCGAACGAGCGGCGCAAGTTCTCTGTAGATGGCGCGGCTGAACTGGTACATCGTGTCCGTTCCCCCCCTTTGCGGGGCGCCGGGTCGCCGGCGCCACCGCACCAGCAACGTCGGCCGGCCGCAGACACCGGCCGTTCGTTCCTTCACCCGTTAGGAACGCGCTCGATGTTGATTTCGGGTTAAGGAGCAGATCACGGGCAGGACGGGCGCGTCCAGGCGCTCGGCGTCAGGCGCCCGGTTGCAGGAACCAGTCCATGCGTCGCCGTGCGTACAGCAGCGGTTCTCCGTCGGCGACCTCGATCTTTTCTGCATCGCCAATCACGAGCGAGTGATCGTGGTGGTCGAAGGTCGCCGAGCGCCGGCAGCGGATGAACCACAAGGCGTCGCGCAGGCGCGGCACGCCGTCCTCCCAATCCCAGGCGACAGCGGCGAACTTGTCGTCGTCCTTGGTCGCGAACCGCTCGGCGATAGCGAGACCGTCGCTGGCGCGCAAAAGATGCACAGCGAAGCGTTCGCCGGCGGCGATCGCCGCGTGCGAGCGCGCGCTCGCTGCGATCGACACCAGGAGTGACGGCGGCGCGGTGCTGAAGGAGGTGACCGAGGTCGCTGCCAACCCGCGCGGTTTTCCCTCGCGATCGCGCGCGGTGACGACGCACACGCCAGCCGGCAGCAGTGCCATCGCCTCGCGGAAGCGCGCCAGCGTGCTGTCGGACACAGGCTGGTCCAAGGTGGCGCGATGCTAGCCGGCCGCGCGCCGATCCCGGCGCCCTTCCGCTGGCCGCGGGCCTCCACGGCGATCGCGCCCGCACGCGGCTCGCGGGGCGGACAGTGGGGGAGGCCCCGGGGAATCTTTCCCCGAGGCCTCCAACCCTGCCCCCTGTGCGAGTGCGCCCGACGGTACGTGGTTTCGCTGTCGGGCGCTACCCGGACCCCGGGACGCTTCCTGCGCCCGGGAAGCTGTCAAGCCTTGGATTCGTCTGCGAGCGAGCGGCGTGAAGAGCTGGAGGGCAACGGACCGTGACGACCGTCGGCGGCGCCCGCCGCGGTTCGCGCGAGCAGTTGGCGCCGCCGGTGACTGGCTAGTCAGCCAGCCGACCGTCGCGGTCCACGTTACCAGGTTTCGGCCGATAGATACCCCGTATCTAAGGAGTGGTGAGGATCGTCGACCGTCTCGCTTGCCGGCACAAACACGAAGTGGCGGCGGTCGAGACGGTCGTCGGGGCCGGGACGGTCACGGCGACGGTGCACGCCGCGGCTCTCCGCTCGCGCCGCCGCGAACCGCCCGATCAAGCGCACCAGCGGGTGGGGGTCCTGCGCAAGCAAGGCCAAGCTGGCGGCATCGCGCACGAGCCCGGCACGCTCCCACAGGTGCCGGCGGCTCGCTTGCGTCGGGAGCGGCGAGGGCAGCGGCGCCGGCAGCTTGCCCGGTGGTTGGCGGTGTGGCTCGGCGAGCGCGGCGCGAACCGCGCGTCGCGCGAAAACCAAGCACTCGGCGAGCGAATTTGACGCCAGTCGGTTTGCGCCGTGCAATCCCGTGCAGCTGCACTCTCCGACGGCGTAGAGGCCGGGGACGGTCGAGCGCCCGTCGAGATCGGTCGCGACACCGCCGATCGCGTAGTGCGCAGCCGGCGCGACGGGGACGAGTTGGCTGCTCGCGTCGAAGCCCGCCTGGCGCAGGGCCCGGTCGATGTTCGGAAAGCGTGTCGCGAGCGGTACCGCTCGCGCGTCGAGGAATACGCGCTTGCCGGCCGCCATCCGCTGCCAGATCGCGCTCGCCACTTCGTCGCGCGGTGCGAGCTCGTCGCAGAAGCGCTCGCCCTCCTCGTCGACGAGGCGAGCGCCCTCGCCGCGCACCGCCTCGCTGATCAGAAAGCCGTCCCAGCGTCCCGGCGCCGCCAAAGCGGTGGGGTGGAACTGCATGAACTCGAGGTCCGCCACCTTCGCGCCCGCCGCTAACGCGAGCCACAGGCCGCTGCCGACCGCGCCGGGCGGGTTTGTGGTCCGCTCCCACAGGGCGGCATAGCCGCCGGTCGCGAGCACCGTGGCGCGCGTGCGCAGCTCGAGCAGTTGCCCCTCGCCGGTGCGAGCGAGCGCTCCGCACACACCGCCGTCGCCCGCCGTCACCAGGCGCACGCAGCGAGTGTCCTCGAGCACGGTGACACGCGGATCGGCCGCGGCGAGCGCCGACAAGCGGCGGGTGACGCGGCGGCCGGTAGCGCTGCCCCCCGAGTGGACGATCCGCCGCCGCGAGTGGCCACCCTCGAGCCCGAGCGCCAGCGAGCCGTCACGGGCGCGGTCGAAGGTGACGCCGAGCTCCATCAGCTCGAGGACGCGCAGCGGCGCCTCGCGCGCCAGCGCCGCGACCGCGCTCTCACGGCAAGCGCCGCGCCCGGCGGCGAGCGTGTCGCGCATGTGGAGCTCGGGGCTGTCGTCGCCCGCCAGCGCCGCGGCGATCCCGCCCTGAGCGCGCCAACTGGCGCTCTGGTCGAGTTTCGTGCTCGAGAGCACGATCACGCGGCCGCCCTCGCGAGCGGCCGCGAGGGCGGCGAAGAGGCCGGCGAGCCCGGCGCCGACGACCAGCACGTCGGCGGCGAGCTCGGCGGCGAGCTCGCTCCGCGAAACCGTTTCTGGCCGCTTGGTCGCCACCCGCAAACCCTTTCGCCACTTGCGCTGCCGGCACCGCGCCCGGGCTGGCCGCGTACGCGGTCGCGCGACGCGAGGAGCGGTACCGTAGCCGCCGGTGTCGATCCTCTACTTCCACCACGAAGCCTCGCACCGCCACGACACCGGCTTCGGCCACCCCGAGCGGGTCGCAAGGATCGTCGCCGTCGAGGAGCGGATGGCGGCGCTTGCTGACACGCTCGCTATCGAGCGCCGGCGTGCGCCACTGGCGAGCGAGGAACAGCTGTTGCGGGTTCACACCCCGCGGCACCTGGAAACGGTGCGCCGCCACGTCGCGAGCGGTGTGCCGCTCGACGTCGACACGCCGGTCTCGGCCGGGTCGCTCGAGGCCGCTCTCGCTGCGGCCGGTGGAGCGTGCGCGCTCGCCGAGGCGCTCCTCGCCGGCGACGCCGCACGCGGATTCGCGGCTTTGCGGCCCCCGGGGCACCACGCCGAACCCGAGCGGGCGATGGGCTTCTGTCTGTTCAACAACGTCGCTTGCGCG
>BEIR01000119.1 GCA_002898855.1 bacterium HR41 | reverse complement strand
GTTCGTGACAGCAGACGCGCTAGCAGCGCTCGACGGTGGCGTCGGTGGTCACTTCGACGCCATCGTCTGTTTCGAAGTGCTGGAACACCTCGACGACCTAGATGCAGTAGTAGAGCGGTTGGTCACGCGCACCCGTCGTGGTACGAAGCTGATCTTCTCCATCCCGAACAGTCGGACGTTCGCAGAAGAGAACCCCTACCATGTCACCGATTTCGATTTCCGTTCTACGTTAAGCCTGACCGAGCGTTTTGGAGACTGTCGCCTCCTGTACCAGTTCCATGCTGAAGGATCGCTGATAGTCGCCGCTCCCGATGCGCTTCCCTCGGGGCATGTGGCCAGCGACCTGCGCATGCCCGAGCGCGCCGAAAGCGAGTACGCGAATCACTACATCGGACTCGTCGGCTTCGACGACGACGCCGTCGACGCGGCGGTAGCTCGGCTCCGCTTCGCGGTCGCACCCGTCTATAACCGCTACATCCGCGCGATCGAGCTCTCGAACCGACGCCTGTGGCGCGAGAACGCAAGACTCGCGCGCAAACACCTTGGCTCTGCGCGATCCGGTGCGGCCGCGATGGCCGCGAAGCTCGACGCCGTGACACGTGAGCTTGCCGAGGCGCGTGAACACGTAGCAGCCCTACAGGAGCAGCTACAACAGGAGCGCGAGTCGGCTGCACGCGCCCAGGCGCTGCTCGCGACACCCCGCCATCGCGCCGTCGAGGCAGCACGCACGAGACTCGGCCGCCACCGGCTGTTGATGCGCGTCGCGCGCGCCGCCTGGGGCTTTATCAGGCCGCCGCGTATCGACTGACGCCCAAGGGCGCGAGAGCAACACAGCTGCTCGCGGCTAACCAGTGGGCCCGCGGGTTGCGAATCCCGACCGAGAGCGTCACGCGCCGAACCCTGGCGAGCGGGCTGTCGCCGCCCCGACTCAGCGCTTGCGCGCAGGTTGCGCAGCCTGCCGCTTGCGCTTCTCCCGCTCCTTCTTTTTGCGCCGCCGCTCGTTCCGCCAGCGGACGACGCGTCTGTCTCCCCTTCCCATACGTCCGCATTCTTGCGGATCGCTCGCGCCATGCGCCGTGACTTGCTGCAGCACTCAGCCGGGGGCACGCACGCCGCTCGCCTCGGCGTCGATGACACCGTCGAGCGAGCGCAGACCGTCGAGAACGGCATGGAAGTCGCGCCCCGGCGGTACGCGCAGCTCGAGCACGTACGTGCTGCGGGCGTCGCCCCTCGCGCTGCGCAAACCCTCGACGTCGATGCCCTCCTCGGCGAGAAACGAGAGCACGAGGTGGAGCGACGCTGCGTTCGCCAGCGCGACCTCGAGCAGCACGAAATCGCGGCGCACGCTGGCGGCGAGACGCTCGCGCAAGCCGCGCAAACCGACCAGCGCTACCAGCGCGAGCACGGTCGTCGCGACCGCACCGAGGTAGAAGCCGGCACCGGCCGCCATCCCCACCGCCGCCGAAATCCACAGCGCCGCGGCGGTCGTCAAGCCGCGCACACTGATGCCCTGGCGGATGATCGCGCCTGCACCGAGGAAACCGATGCCGGCGACGATCTGGGCGGCGATCCGCGTCGGGTCGTAGTACGACACGACCGTGCCTCCCGGGCCTGGCTGGGCGCGGCGAAACTCGCCGAACGCGTAGGCCGAGACGAGCGTGAACAGAGCCGACCCCAAGCCCACCAGAATGTGGGTGCGCAAACCCGCCGGCTGGTCGCGCGCCTCGCGCTCCAGCCCCACCAGCCCGCACAGCACCACCGCCAGGGCGAGGCGCCCCATGAGCTCCCAGTCGTCGATACCGATGCTCCTCACGATGCCGCGCTCCTTATCCTCTCACCGCGCCCGGCCGTGGCTCGCAGCCCGCGGTGAGGCCGCAACAGAGACATGAGCGACCACCCGACGTCCGCACCGGCCCTCGAGATCGAGCGCGCCACGAAGAGCTTCGTGGTTTCGCGACACCAGTTCTCGACCCTCAAAGAGCGCGCACTCCATCCCCTTCAAGCGCGTGAGGTGCAGCGCCGAACCGTCCTCCGCGACATCTCGGTGAAGGTCGCCCGCGGTGAGTTCTTCGGCATCGTCGGTCGCAACGGCAGCGGCAAAAGCACGCTGCTCAAGTGCATCGCTGGCATCTACCAACTCGATCGCGGGCGCATCCGCGTCTACGGGCGGCTCGCCCCCTTCATCGAGCTCGGCGTCGGCTTCAACTACGAGCTCACCGCCCGCGACAACATTCTCACCAACGCTGTGATGCTCGGCCTCTCGCGCCGCGAGGCGCGGCGGCGCTTCGACGCGATCATCGACTTCGCCGAGCTGCGCGACTTCGTCGACCTCAAGCTCAAGAACTACAGCTCGGGGATGGCCGTGCGGCTCGCGTTCTCGGTCGCCATCCAGGTCGACGCCGACATCCTGCTGGTCGACGAAGTGCTCGCCGTCGGCGACGCCGCGTTCCAGCAGAAGTGTTTCGCCGAGTTCCGGCGGATGCGCCGCGAAGGGCGCACCGTGCTGTTCGTGACGCACGACATGGCGAGCCTCACGCGCTTCTGCGAACGGGCGATGCTAATCGAAGGTGGGCGCTGCATCGAGCTCGGCCCTGCCGAGGTCGTCGCCCGCCGCTACAACGAGGTCAACTTCGGGCGGCTCGAGGACTCCCAGCTTGCGACACCCGGCCGCCACCTCAAAGCGCTCTGGTTCGAGGACGAGGACGGGCGGCGCACCACCCACACCGAGCAGGGCGGGCAGATAGCCGTGTGCTGCGAGATATCTCCGCCACCGCACCACGAGAGCGGCGGTCCCCTGGCTCTCAAGGTCACGCTCCGCAACGACGTGCGCCACACGATCGTGGTGCTCGACACACGCGCCCCCAACTGCAAGGGGACCGAGAGCCTCGAGCGGCTCGTGGCGGGTGGCGAGCCGTTCGTGGCGCGGCTCCTTTTCCCCTGTCAGCTCGCGCCCAGCGCATACTCGGCCACCGTCGACCTGCTGCAAGGCGACCGCCCGGTCGACCGTCTCGAAGACGCCGCCGCCGTCACCGTGCACTCGCGCTTTTTCTCAGGGGGCGTGTGGGACGCGCCGTTCGAGGTCGCCGTGAGCGGAACTCGCGTGCCCGCCTAGCTGTTTCTAAGGGAAGGTGTCGACGAAGCTGACAGCAGGCGATGGCACAGCGGTGCTCGACGAGCCACTGACTGCGAGCGCCGCCACGTACGGCCCTCCCTACGACCCGCGCCCCGAGATCGTCGGCAGCGACCCGCGCCGCTTCGTGGGGCTGGTGCTTACGCTCGCCATCAACGACTTCAAGCTGCGCTTCTTCGGCTCGGTGCTCGGCTACGTCTGGTCGCTGGTGCGCCCGCTGCTTCTGTTCGGCGTCCTCTACGCGATCTTCACGCACGTCATCCGTTTCGGCGGCGACATCAAGTTCTACCCCGTCTACCTGCTGACGGCGCTCGTGATGTTCAACTTCTTCGCCGAGGCGACCAACCGCTGCGTCACCTGTCTGCTCGAGAGCGAAAGCCTCATCCGCAAGGTGCGCTTCCCGCGCCTCGCGATCCCCGTGAGCGTCGTTACGAGCAGCCTGCTCAACCTGGTGCTGGCCCTCGCCGCGGTGATGGTCTTCTACGCAGCCCAGGGGGTCGAGCCCACCTGGCGGTGGCTCGAGCTGCCGCTGTTCGTGCTCGTGCTCGCGCTGTTCGCCCTCGGTTGCGGGATGTTGCTCTCGGTGCTGTACGTGCGCTTCCGTGACGTGCAGCCGATCTGGGAAGTAGCGCTGCAAGTCCTGTTTTACGGCTCGCCGGTGCTCTATGTGCTCACGGTCGCTCCCGAGGCGATCCAGCGCAAACTGCTCGCCAATCCCATAGCGTGCGTCTTGACCGAGATGCGTCACGCGATGATCGACCCGACAGCTCCCGATCTCTTCGCGGCGATCGGACCGAACTGGCACCTCGTCGTTCCCGCCGCGATCCTCGTCGGCACGCTGGCGCTCGGCACCTATCTCTTCGCCCGCGAAGCGCGCACGGCTGCGGAACGGTTGTGAGCGGGGAGAGAGGCCGAGCAGGGGATGAACCGAGCGACACCGAACGAGCCGGGCCCGGGAGCGGTAGACGCAGCGGCCCTCTCGCAAGAAACCGAGGCGCGGCTCGCGGAGAGCGAACTGCGCGCCCGGGTCGCCGACCTCGAGGCCGAGAACCGCCGGCTGCGCGCCTTGCTCGAGCGTCGCGAGCGTCAGCACAGCGAGGAGCTGCGCAAGCTGCACACCGCTCTCGGCGAGCTGCAGGAGCGGGTCTACTGGCTCGACCGCTGGCACATCGACCTGAACGCGATCATGGAGCGCCCCGCCGCCGAGCGGGCGCGCGCGGCCGCCCGCGCTGCGCGCGAAGTGACGCGACCGCTGCGGGCGCTCGCGCGGTGGCTGCGCACCTGAGCGCGGCGAAGAGCGGAGTCGAGCGGTGGCCGCGCACGAGATCGCCGTAGTCATCCCGACCCGGAACGGGGCGCGCTGGCTGGCTGACACGCTGGCGCTCCTGCGCGGCGAAGCACCCGACGTCGAGATACTCGTGATCGACTCCGGCTCGACCGACGAAACAGTGGCGATCGCCGAACGCGCAGGGGTGCGGGTGGAGCGGATCGACCCGCGCGAGTTCGGGCACGGTCGCACCCGCAACCTGGCGATGGAGCTCACGGGCGCCCCGCTCGTCGCGTTCCTCACGCAGGACGCCGTCCCCGAACCGGGCTGGCTCGCCGCCTGGTCGGAAGCGTTCGCGCGCTTCGAGCGCGTCGGGGCGGCCTTTGGTCCGCACCTACCCTGGCCCGACACCCCGGCCCCGATAGCGCGCGAGCTCGAAGAGTTCTTCCCCCGTTTCGAGCACCCCGCAGCGCCTCGCGACCCTGTGCCGCTTGCCACGCTCGACGATCCCTTCCTCTCCAACGTAAACGCCTGCTACCGGCGAGCGTGCTGGCAAGAGCTGCGCTTTCCCGACGTCCCGAGATCGGA
>BEIR01000118.1 GCA_002898855.1 bacterium HR41 | reverse complement strand
CGCTGGCGGCGCAGGAGGTCGAGCAGTTCGCTCCCAAGCTCAGTGGTCCCGGAAGCACTGCCGGCCAGCGGCGGCAGCGATGGAACGCCGGGCAACTCGGGAGCTGGCTGGCCGCCGCCAGCGCCACTCTCCTCCGCCACCACGTCGACGAAACGCACCGAACCGGGATCCGGCATCGCCACGCTGCCGGGCGCGAGCCCGCGCGGCTCGGTCTGATAGGGGAAGCGCCGCCGCGCCACCGTGACGGGCGCTTCCGGGTCGTCCGCGCTGCGCAGATCGCGCCACACCGCGCGCCCGCGGCGCTTGCCGAAGCGCCGCTCGGCCTCTTGGAGCAGCAGCGCCGAGCGCAGCTCGCCGCCCCCGCCCTTGCCGAAGATCCCACCGATCAAGCTTGCGGTGGCGATCAGATCGGTGACGCGCCACGGTTCCGGACCGAGCGGGCGTCCGATCGCCCCGTACTCGGCCGGCAGCCTGCGCAGCGGGTCGAGCCGCGCCTCCTCGATATAGGCGTTGATACCCGCCACGTAGGCGCGAGCGTCGTCCTGTAGGCGGCGGCCGGCGTCGCCGTAGAGGTCGTCGCCGAGCTCGAACTGCCGCTCTAGATCCGCCTCGGTGTACGGGGCGTGACGCCACTGCTCGCGATCGAGCTCGCGGTTGCCGGGCGAACCCCCGACGAACGAGCTGAGCTGTGCGCGTCCCGCGTGACGCAGGACGTCCATCACGAAGAGACGGTCCTCGGCGGCCACATAGCCGAGCCCGAACATCGCCGCGGCGCGCGTGCGCGCGTAGACGCGCGGCACCCCGAAGCGCCGATCGCGCACGACGGTGACGTCCGGCCGGGGGTTGTACACGCGCTCGACGTCCCCTGGGCGCACCCCGAAACTCGCGTCCTTGAAGAAGCGATCGAGCTGACCTGCCGCGAGGCCCGGGACGGCGTAGACCAGATCGCCGTACATTGCCAGCTGGTCGTCGTAGTGGGGCGGGCGCGGCGCTCCCTCGCAACCTAGCGGACCGCTCGGTGGGCAGGCCAGCAGGAACTGAGCGAGAGCGGGGGCGGGAGCCACCCCGTTCTGGCCGGGCGGCAAGACGTTGCGAAAGCCGCCGCCGTCGTTGGCGCGGTAGGGCGCGGGATCGGCAGCCGGCGCCGGCGCGCTTCCCGCTACCAGCGCTGCCACCAGCGTGCAAGCCAAAGCGACCCGCACGCGCGTGCGTGTGCGACGCTTGCCTCTCACCCCTGCCCGCGGCCCCAGGCCGCGCGGTGACTATAACCACAGACGAGGCGCGGGGGAAGAGAGGTGGCGAACGGCGACTGCGGCCTCTGATAGCGTCGCGACGCGAGAGCGAAACCTCCCACCGATGCCGATCTTCAAACGCTCCGCCCACAGCGCGCGCGACACCGAGCTGTTCGACCTGCTCGAATCGGCTGCCGCCAACGTCAAGCGCGCGGCGTCGCTGCTCGAGGAGCTGCTCGGCAGCTTCCCGGACGCGCAGGAGCTCGCCCGCGCGATCCTGCTCTGCGAGCAAGAGGGCGATCGCATCTCGCACACGATCTACCGGCACGTGGCGCAGTCGCCCCCGGGCGCGGTCGACCGCCACGACGCCCACGCTCTCGCCGCGGCTCTCGACGACGTCGTCGACTATGTCGAAGAGGTCGCCGATTTCCTCGGTCTCTACAAGATCGAAGCGCCAATGGAGCAGGCGCAGCAGCTGGCGACGATCTTGCGCCAAGCGTGCGACGTGATCGAGCGTGCGCTGCCGAAACTGCGTAGCGGCGACGACTACTCGCACGAGACGGTCGAGATCAACCGGCTCGAAAACGACGGCGACCGGATCGTGCGCGAGGCGCTCGCGGCTTTGTTCGAAGGCGGTATCGACCCGATGGTGGTGATCCGCTGGAAGGACCTTTACGAGCGCCTCGAGGCGGCGATCGACGCCACCGAGCGGGTCGCGAACATCCTCGATGGCATCGCCCTTAAACAGCGCTGAACCGCTGTCGCGCGGCGGCGCGTCACCCGACCAGAGCGCGCAGGCAGCGCTCGCGGTCGTCGCCGTCGTTCCACGCGCCGACCGACACCCGCACAAGCCCACGACCGGGAATCTCGCGCACGACGACGCCGCGCGCGGCGAGCTCCGCGACCGCTGCCGCGGTGCGTTCGCTCGCCACGCTGACGAGCGTTGAGCGACCACGGGGTGCCACGCGCAGACCGCGTTCTCGCGCCCCAGCAGCGAAAGCGTCGGCGGCATCGCACGCCGCCTGCGCGATCTTCGCGGGACCCACCCTCTCGAGCTCGTCGAGTGCTGCCAGCGCCCAGGCGAGCAGAGGGGGGGCCGGGTCAACGGTGTCGAAACGGCGCGCATCGCGGTGCCAGCGGCGCGCTAAAGGCTCCACGGTGTCGGCGAGCGACTCGTAGCTCGGCCACGGCGGCTCGAGTTCGCGGACTAGCTCGCCGCGCACGTACAGGAAACCGAGCCCGTTCGGGCCGCACAGCCACTTCTGTGCCGGCGCAGCGTAGAAGTCGCAGGCAAGCGCCCGCACGTCCACCGCGATCGCGCCGAGCGCCTGGGCGCCGTCGTAGAGCAGCGGCACGCCGGTCGCCGCCAGGTCGGCGACCGGGGCGACCGCACCGCTCACCCAGGACACGTGCGAGCAAGCGACGAGACGGGTGCGTGGTCCAACTGCGTTCGCGAGCTCGCGCAGGGGCGCGGTGCGAACTCTCACCCCGCGTGTGGCGGCAAGGCGCGCAAGGGGGGCGAGCAGGCCGGGGTGCTCCTCGTCGGAGGTCACGACCTCGTCGCCGGCGCGCAGCGGCAGGGCGGCGAGAGCGATGTTGATGCCGTCGGTCGTCGAACGCGTCAGCGCGACCTCGTCGGGAGCTGCACCGAGCCACTCGGCTGCCCGTGCGCGCAGGCGCGCTGCCGGTGCGCTCACCCAGCGCTCGAAGTAGGCGGCGCCCGAGCGCCCCGCCACCGTGGCGGCGTGGAGCGCCTCGCGCGCGGCGAGCTCGGCGGAAGCGGGAACCGGACCGTTCGTGCCCGTGTTGAGATAGGCGACGCCGCGCGCGAACACCGGGAAGCGTGCGCGCAACGCGGCAACACCGGTGCTCCACGTGTCGACCGGCGGCACGAGCGGTGATACTACGGCTCCTGTGATCGTCGAGCGCTCACTCCATCCCGACTGGTTGTCGTGCACCTACCTCGTCGCCCCCGCGGCCGACGGGCCGGCGCTCCTGATCGACGCTGGCGGTCCTGTCGAACCGCTCGTGCGGGCGCGCGAACGCCACCGGCTCGACGTGGTCGCGGCGCTTCTCACGCACCACCACCACGATCACGTTGCGGCGCTCGACGATCTGCGCGCCGCGCTCGGTTTCGAGCGCGCGCTCGCCCACCCGCTAGAAGCGGCGCGGATCGGCGGCGTCGAGGCGCTGAAGCCCGGCCGCCACGAGGTTGCCGGCATCGCCTTCAGCGCGCTCCACACTCCTGGCCACACCGACGGCATGCTCGCGTTCGTCGTCGACGGGGCGGCGTTCTGCGGCGACACGCTGTTTCGCGGCTCGGTGGGCGGGGTGCGCGCGCCGGGCGCGAGCGGCTACGACGACCTGCGCCGCTCGATCCTCGAGGTGTTGCTCGCCCTTCCTCCAGACACTCGTCTCTACCCTGGCCACAGCGACCCCACGACCGTCGCCGAGGAGCGCGAACACAACCCGTTCGTGCGCGTGTGGCTAGGGAAGGATCGGCCCGACGGACGGCGCTGCCGCGTAGCCGGCGAGGAAGCCGAGCTCGTCGTTCTCGCTCGCGACTACGACGGCGGCTACAAGGCGTGGGTGCGGCTCGGTCAGGAGCGGCGTGACGAGATCGTCCCGGGCAGCATCGTGGAAATCGAGGCGTGACGGTTAACGAGGGATGACGGTCTACCTGCCCGACGGCGCGGCGCTCGAGCTCGCCGACGGCGCGACTGGCGCCGACGCAGCGCGAGCGATCGGGGCCGGCCTTGCGCGCGCTGCACTTGCTGTCCGTGTCGAACGCGCGGGCCGGCGGTTCGTGCAGGACCTAGCCCAACCGCTCGCGGATGGCGACCGCATCGAAATCCTCACCGAGCGCAGCCGCGAGGACGGCATCGGGCCGTTGTGGCTGATCCGCCACGACGCCGCTCACGTTCTCGCCGAAGCGGTGCTCGAGCTGTGGCCCGGGACGAAGGTCGCGATCGGGCCTCCGATCGACGACGGCTTCTACTACGACTTCGAGTTTCCGGCCGGTGTCTCGGTGTCGGTCGAGGATCTGCCGGCGATCGAGGAGCGGATGCGCGCGCACATCGAGGCCGATGAGAAGTTCGAGCGCATCGAGCTGCCAGCCGCGGAAGCCCGGGCACTGTTCGAGCGCGAAGGGCAGCCGTACAAGGTCGAGCTGATCGACGATCTGGTGCGCGACCAGGGGGTCGAAACGGTGTCGCTCTATCGCAACGGCCCGTTCCTCGACCTCTGCCGCGGACCGCACGGGCCGTCGACGGGGCGCATCGGTGCGTTCAAGCTGACCGCCGTCGCCGGTGCCTACTGGCGCGGCGACGCGGGCCGCCAACAGCTCACACGCATCTACGGCACTGCCTTCTTCCGCAAGCGCGACCTCGACCGCCACCTCGAACTGATCGAACTCGCGAAGGCGCGCGACCACCGCCGGCTCGGACGCGAGCTGGGTTTATTCATGCTCTCGGAGCTGTCGCCCGGATCGCCTTTCTGGCTACCGCGCGGCACCGCGCTCTGGAACGAGCTGACCCGTCTCTGGCGCGAGGAGAACCAGCGCCGCGGCTACCTCGAGGTGCGCACCCCGATCCTCTACGACGTCGAGCTGTGGAAGCGCTCCGGCCACTGGGACAAGTTCCGCGAGAACATGTACTTCACCGAGGTCGAGGGGCGGGCGATGGGGCTCAAGCCAATGAACTGCTCGGCGCACATCCAGATCTACCGCCGCGAGCGCCGCTCCTACTGCGACCTGCCGCTCCGGTTGGCC
>BEIR01000117.1 GCA_002898855.1 bacterium HR41 | reverse complement strand
GTGGACGCGAACCACGGTCCCCTTGATGTTGGGTGGCTTGGCGGCCTTCGCGGCTCTCCTGAGCCTGATCATCGCGCTCTTCGCGATCGCGAAAAGCAGCGAGCGGCGCGACGGCGCGATCGCATCGGCACCGTCTCAGACGCGAGCGGCGCGCGCGACTCGAGGGGCGCAAGCAAACGTCCGCTACGAGAGCTTCGAGCGCGTAGACCCAACGTTGCCGTCCGTCCCGCCCGGTGCCGTGAAGGTGTTTCGCGTCGGCGTCACCCAGCACGTCGTGAAGGTGGCGCCGAACCTGCCCCCGACCGAGGTATGGAGCTACACCGTCAACGGTCGTAGCTATCCGGGAACCGGCGCGTCACCACCAATCGTCGTCAACCAGGGTGACCGTGTCCGGATCGAGTTCACCAACGGCGGCAATCGTGGCATGCGCGTGACGATGCCGCACTCGATCGACTTCCACTCGGCCGAGGTGGCGCCGAGCCGCCACTACGTCGATGTGGCTCCCGGGCAGACGAAAGTCATCGCGTTTACTGCCCGTCACCCCGGCGTGTTCATGTACCACTGCGCGACACAACCGGTGCTGTGGCACGTCGGCAACGGGATGGCGGGGATGATGGTGGTGCGTCCGCGGGGCCTCGCCCCCGTCGATCGGGAGCTCTGGATCACGCAGCAGGAGTACTACCTCGGAAAGCCGGGCGCGCCAGGTGATCTCACGAAGATGAGCGCCGACAAACCGTCAGTGGTCGCCTTCAACGGCTACGCCGAGCAGTACAAGCTCGCACCGATCACCGTGCGCCGCGGCGAGCGCATCCGGATGTGGGTGTTGAACGCCGGACCGAACCGTTGGACGGCATTCCACGTGATCGGGACGGTGTTCGATCGCGCTGTTGTCGAAAACACCACCTTCCGGTCGAGCCAAACGATCAACCTCGCGCCCTCGCAGGGTGGCTACGTCGAGTTCACACTCGACGAAGAGGGCAGCTATCCGTTCGTCGACCACTCCTTCGCCGATGCCGCCCGGGGCGCGATCGGGGTGCTGCGAACCACTCACGCGCCGCGGACCAGCGGCGGCCACGACGGCGGTAGCAGTGATCACGGGAGTGGTCACGGGGCTGCGGCCGCACAGCCGCAGGGCGTGGCTAGCGGAACGCTTGCGGTCGAACTCGGCGAGATGTACGTGCGCCCGGCGTCCCACACGGTGAAAGCCGGTCGCGTGACCTTCGTGGTACGCAACGCCGGACAAGCGATGCATCGCTTCGCTGTCGGCCGTGCCCCTCTCCAGATGAAGGGGGCCGAGCCGTCGCCTGCTGCCGCCCTGGCGCGCGGCAGGATGCTGGGGTCCGGCGCCACGGAGCGGGTGGCGGTCACCCTGCGGCCGGGTCGCTACGTGCTCTGGTGTCTCGTCCCCGGCCACTATCTGGCCGGACAGAGGACGACGATCGAAGTGGTGCGCTAGCGCCCCGGTCGACCTCCGATCCACCCCGAACCAAGCTGGGGGCCGGCGGAGCCGGCCCCCAGCGCTCTATCTATCTAATTAGTCGGTAGTAGGAGCCGTCCACGCCGTGCGCATGGCCGCTCACTCGTACTCGTAGAAACCGGCCTTGGTTTTGCGTCCCAGTCGGCCCTGGGCGATCAGGTCGCGCACCCGCTGCGGAATCTCGACGCCGATCGACTCGCCGATCGCAGCCGACACATCGAGGCCGACGAAGTCGAGGAGCGCCAGCGGCCCCATCGGGTGACCGGCGCCGAGCTTCATGCAGGTGTCGATCGCCTTCGGGTCGAGGCCGGTCTCTTCGAGCAGGCGGACGGCGTCGAAGAGGTACGGGAAGAGCAGGCGGTTGACGACGAACCCGGGCACGTCGGGCACCTCAACCGCGACCTTCCCGAGCTGCTCGCACACGCCCTTGAGCAGCGCCCGCGTCTCGTCGCTCGCCTCGGCAGGAAACGCGAGCTCGACGAGCTTCATCTTCTCTACCGGGTTGAAGACGTGGAGGGCGCCGAACCGTTCCGGCCGGCCGCTGGCGGTGGCGAGCTCGGCCACCGACAGCGAAGAGGTCGTACTGGCGATGGGGGTGTCCCCGGGCAGCGTCGCGTCGAGGCGCCCGAGCAGCTCCCTTTTTACGCCCAGTTCCTCGGCTACCGCTTCCACGACCAAGTCGCAGCCAGCGAGGTCGGCGAGCTCGCTTGTCACCGGCAGGTCGCGCTTGAGTCGCTTGCGCGCCCGCTCGGGCGAGCGCGCCCACACCAGCACCTCGATGCCGGCGTCCGCTGCCGCTCGTGCCAATCCGGCTCCGATCGTTCCGCTCCCGACGATGCCGAGCTTTTGCACCTGTTGCGCGGCCAAGTTTCCTCCTGGTTTCTCGCTCGCTTCGCTGTGCTGGACTGTTCGCGCCGAAAGCCGGCCACCGCTCGGGCGCCAACCGGCGCGGCGACGCGTGCCGGGCGGTGCGGCCGGCGTTCGCGCCGTACGAATCCCGTAAACTCACGGCAGATGTTTGGCTGGCCAGCCAAGGTGGCTGACCTGCCGGTCAGGAGGACCGTACCCTAGCGCCGACGCGCGTGCGGCGGTGCTCGGGGCGGAGGTTCCAAAAGCCGAGCGACGGCTGACAGTCGGGAGGAGGCACGAGCAAGATGAGGAACGGTCCCGGACGCGAGGTCGTGATCGTCGAGGCCGCGCGCACACCGATCGGGCGCGGCCACCCCGAAAAGGGCTACTACAAGGACGTTCATCCGAACGCGCTGCTCGGCGCCTGTTACAAGGCCGTGATCGAACGCGCAGGGATCGAACCCTCGCTCGTCGAGGACGTGATCTGCGGCTGCGTCCAGCAGTACGGCGAACAGTCCTTCAACATCGGCCGCAACGCCTGGCTGCAGGCGGGGCTGCCGATCGAAACGCCGGCCACCACCGTCGACCGACAGTGCGGGTCGGCGCAGCAGGCGGTGAACTTCGCGGCGGCCCAGATCGCCGCCGGCGTGCACGACGTGGTCATCGGTGCCGGCGTCGAGCACATGGGCCACATCCCGATGGGCATCGGCTTCAAGTGGGCCGACGACGTCGGTACCCCGTGGCCGCAGGAGCTGCTCGAACGCTACGCGCTCGTGCCCCAGGGGATCTCCGCCGAGATGATCGCCGCGAAGTGGGAGATCCCGCGTTCCGAGCTCGACGAGATCGGTCTGCGCTCCCACATGCTCGCCCACCAGGCGACCGAAGAGGGTCGCTTCGAGCGCGAGATCGTGCCCTTCCAGGTCAACGGCACGACCTACGTAACCGACCAGGGGATCCGTCCCGACACCAGCCTCGAGAAGCTCGCCGAGCTGAAGCCCGCTTTCCCGCAGGCGGCGCCGTACGTGGGCGGCGAAGAGAACCTCAAGGTGACCGCCGGCAACTCGTCGCAGATCTCCGACGGTGCCGCGGCGGTGTTGCTGATGAGTCGCGAGAAGGCCGACGAGCTCGGGCTCAAGCCGCGGGCGCGGATTGTCGACCAGACGACGGTCGGCGTCGACCCCGTGATCATGCTGACCGGCCCGATCCCGGCGACCAAGCGGATCCTCGAGCGCAACGGGATGACGATCGACGACATCGACCTGATCGAGATCAACGAGGCGTTCGCGTCGGTTGTCGCCGCCTGGCGCCGCGAGCTCGAGCCGGACATGGACCGCGTCAACGTGAACGGCGGTGCGATCGCGCTCGGCCATCCGCTCGGCTCGACCGGTGCGCGGCTCATCACCACGCTCCTCCACGAGCTTGAGCGCCGCGACGGTGAGATCGGTTTCGTGACCATGTGTTGCGGTGGCGGGCTCGGCACCGCGACGCTGATCCAGCGCGTCTAGGCGCGAGCGGCGCTGCGCACGCTAGCGAGCCGTGCCAGCACTTCGCTGCCACTGCCGCGGTCGCGATCTTCGGATCGCGGCCGCGGCCAGCAGCCACCGACGCGGCGATACCGCGCTAGCCGCGGCGGCTGCTTGGGCGCTGTCCAGAGCACGACCGTGCGCTCGCCCAGGGTCGCGGCCCGGGCGCGTGCGAGCACCCGCCAACCGACGCTGGTGACCACGCGCAAGCTGGAACGGTTGTGGGCCAGCACGTAACAGAGTCCGTGGCGGTAGCCGGCGCGGGCGAGGAGCGCGAAAGAAGCCAGGGCGCGGCCGCGGGCGATGCCGCGCCCGCGCTGGTCGCGGCGGGTGTAGGCGTCGTAGGCGTAAACCCACCCCGGCGGCAGCGGGATCCGGATCCCGAGCTCGGGAATCCACGCCTCTCCGGGATGCCACCACGCGGCGCCGACGAGCTCGCCGCCGCGCCAAGCGCCGATCCCGATCGAGCCCGCCGCGAGCCGTCGGGCGAGCTCGTTCGCGCCTTGGAACGGTCGCAGCTCGGCGTAGGAGGCGGCGTCGTCGCTGCCGAGCGGTGCGAACACGACATCGCCGTCGCGCAAGGTGTCCTCGCTCCCGACCTCGCTGGTCGCCGGACCGCGGCGGCGATCGTCACTCGCCAGCGGTCTGTCGAAGAGCACGATCGAGGTCATTCCCAACCGCGCGGCAGCTGCTTCGGCCACCGCCACCGCACCGCCGATCTCCCAGCGCGATCGCAGGCGCCAGCCCAGCGACGCCATCGAGCGGAGCGCGCTCACACGACCACCCTAGCGCTTGCCACGTCTAAGGACTGCACCCCTGGTTTACACCACGAGGAAACGTTAAGTTCGGAGTCGCCATGGACCTAACGCTGTCACCGTCCGAGCAGAAGTTCCGCGACGAGCTGCGTGCGTGGCTCGAGGCCAACCATCCCGGCCCAGAACCCGAAGATCCCGACGAGGCGTTCGAGTACCGCCGTCGCTGACAGCGCAAGCTGCACGAAGGCGGCTGGGCAGGCGTGTCTTGGCCGCGCGAGTACGGCGGGCGCGGCGCGACGGTCATCGAACAAGCGATCTACTCCGAAGAGATGGTGCGGGCGAAGGCACCCCAGCCCGCCAACATCCTCGGCTTGCTGATGGGCGGTCCGGTGGTCATCCACCACGGCACCGTGGAG
>BEIR01000116.1 GCA_002898855.1 bacterium HR41 | reverse complement strand
ACCCCCCTCGTCCACCACCGCCAGGTAGGAATGCCTCTTGCCAAGATCCAGGCCGGCATAGAACATCTCTCCGGGGCCTCCTTTCCCTGTGGGTTTGTCTCTTTACCCCAACTGTAGGGCAGGAGGCCCCCGCCCTTATAACATCACACTGATTGATGTAGAGCCGCAAT
Organism: bacterium HR41; assembly: GCA_002898855.1. Classification (GTDB taxonomy): domain Bacteria; phylum Actinomycetota; class Thermoleophilia; order Solirubrobacterales; family Thermoleophilaceae; genus Thermoleophilum. The sequence continues at coordinate 4,857 of BEIR01000116.1, read as the reverse complement.
GACCTGCAGCTACCGACCCTGAGCGTTCTCCTGTGCATCGTAGATGTCTAGGTCGGGGAAATAGGTGCGATAGAAGCCTCGATCCCGCGTCAGCAAACGGTCCGCATGCACCAGGGCGTGGGCGCCGATGAGAAAGTCAGCGATGACGTGCTGCCTCGGCGACAGGCTGGCTTGGCAGCGAGGGCAGCGCGCCGCCTGGGCGGCGCCGCACCGAGGACAAACCAGTCCAGCCGGCCTCCGACGCAGGTACTCCCGCCAGGCTTGGCCGGCCCTGTACAGGGCCTCAGGGCTTGAGGTCCGCACCCGTATACCCGTCTCCGACAGGAAGTGATCAAGCTCCATCCTCCGGGGGAAGTGCGCCGCCAGCTCGGCGTATACCAGTTCGCATATCACCACGGCTCCAGACCGCAGGGAGTCCACAAGAGCGCTTTCCGACGCATCCCCCTGAGGAGCCCCCGGCACCAACACGTCCAGCAGGACGTTGGTGTCGACGGCAGTGATCAACGGCCCCGCATCTCCTCTACTATCTGGTCGGGGTCGCGCCCGGCCAGCTCCCGTAGATAGCCTCGGTAGGAGTGGAAGGGGGAGTTGCGCAGCCTCTTGCGCATCCTCACCCCTTCGCGGTCGGGAACAAACTCTACCTCGTCACCTGGTCGGATGCCCAGGCGCTCGCGCACCTCCTTGGGGATGGTTACCTGACCCTTGGCCGTCACCTTAGCCATCCTTGTCTCCTCCTTCCGACTTAGTAATACCGCTTGTCCTTACAGCCGGTCAAGGGAAGGCGCAGGGATTTACCCACATCTCCATCCTGAACTGGCGCGGCCTCTTCTCCGCATGTTACTACCCCCTTCGTTGCATGCGGCGACGTGTTCGCCTGTACCCACGGGCGCTTCGGCTCAACCCCGCAGCCGTATTACGCCAAGAGATGTGGGTAAATCCCTGCTGAGGAAGCCTTGACTCGGCCCCCGCCCTTCGAGATCAATTCGCATAAGCCTCCTCAGGGCTGCCAGGGCAGGCGTGGGGGCCAGAGCCTGCCGGCGCAGGCGGGGCAGGGAGGAGGGCACAGCGCCTGGGGGTGGTAGAGGGCCCGGTGGCGCAGGACGCATGCTTCTCCCTGCCGCCGGCGCTTAGGAGGCGTGGGCCGAGACGGCCCGAGATCCTCAGCGCGTCGGTCCTGCCGCGAAGCCAGGTGAACATGGGGCCTGGTGCCATCAGGGGCCTGGGCCGGGCTGCCCGGCAGCAGCATAGCGCCGCAGCCTCAGGGCCGCCCCTCAGCGAAAGTCGTGGGACGCCGTGCGGCGCAAGGGGGCGCCCGTCAGCTCCTGCGCCCTCAGCACCCGGAGGTTGAGGGCGCCGTCGGTGCGCTCGATGACGCCCCAGACCAGCAAAAGGGGCCGCACGAGGACGGCCCGGAGCCTCTCCCAGGCCCTGGGGGTGACCAGGCAAGAGATGTCCCCCGTCTCGTCCTCCAGGGAGAGGAAGACGGCCCTCGTTGATGCCGGCCGCTGCCGCCTGATGACCCTGCCCGCCACCCAGGCCCTTTCCCCCTCCCTGAGCCCCGTCGCCCGGGCCACCGGCAGCACCCAGGGCGGCAGCAGGGGCCGCAGGAGGGAAAGGAGGTGGACGCCGGGCAGGAGGGAGAGGGATGACAGCTCCCGCAGGGCCTCCTCCAGGCGGGAGAAGGGGGGCAGCTCCATCTCGGGCGGCAGGAGGGGCAGGGGCCTCATGCCCTCCCTGGGGCCCGTGGCCAGGACGGCCTGGGCCCTGGCCTGGGGACGGGAGGGGGAGAGCCCATCGAGGGCTCCGCCGTCGGCCAGGGCCACCAGGGCCCCCTGGGGGAGGCCGGTCCTCCTGGCCAGGTCCCAGACGTCCCGGTAGGTGCCGCCCCGCCCTCGCTCCTCCACCACCCGCCGGGCCAGCTCCTCCCCCAGGCCGCGCACGAAGGCCAGGCCCAGCCTGACCGTCCCTTCCCCCTCCACCGTGCAGCGGACGGCCGAGGCGTTGACGTGGGGCGGGAGGAATGAGATGTCGTGCCTCCTGGCGTCCTCCTCGATGGTCTCCAGGTCGTAGAAGCCCATGGGCTGGGCGTTGAGGAGGGAGCAGTAGAACTCGGCCGGGTAGTGGCGCTTGAGCCAGGCCAGCTGGTAGGCCGTCACGGCGAAGGCCACGGCGTGGCTCTCGGGGAACATGTACTCCCCCGAGAAGCGGGCGAAGACGGCATCGGCCACCTCCCGGGGCACCCCCTTCTCCTCGGCCCCCGCGACGAAGCGCCCCCGCCAGTACTGGATGAGGCCCCGGTTGTGGCGGCGGGAGAAGGCCCGCCGCAGCTCCTCCGCCTCGGCGGGGGAGAGGCCCCCCACGGCCATGGCCAGGCCGTTGACCTGGTCCTGGAAGAGGACCACCCCCAGGGTGCGCCCCAGCACCGGCTCCTCCAGGGGGTGGAGGTAGCGCACCGGCTCCAGCCCCTGCCTGCGCCTGAGGAAGCTCCTCACCCCTCCCTGGACGCCCACCCCGGGCCTGACGCAGGCCACCTCCAGGGCCAGGTCGTAGAGGGAGCGGGGCCTGAGCCTGGTGATGGTCTGCCTCTGGGCGGCCGACTCCACCTGGAAGACGCCGACGGTGTCGCCCGAGGAGAGCATGTCGTAGACCTCCGGGTCCTGGTAGTCGATGCGGGAGAGGTCTGGGGCCTCGCCCCGGCGCTCGCCGATGAGCCGGAGGGCCTCCTCCAGCTGGGAGAGGGCCCCCAGGGAGAGGAGGTCCACCTTGAGGACGCCCGCATCCTCCACGTCGTCCTTGTCCCACTGCAGGATGCGCCGGCCGGCCTGGGCCGAGGGGACCACCGGGCAGAGGTGATGGAGGGGGGTGTAGCTCATGACCATCCCCCCGGGGTGCTGGGCTAGGCCCCTGGGCAGGCCCACGAGCTCCCCCGCCAGCTCCAGAAGGAGGCGGAAGCGGCGCTCCCGCAGCAGGCCCGCCATCCCCAGCCGGCGCACCTGCTCGGGGAGGGGCTCCCCCTCCACCAGCCCCCTGGCCAGGCGGTCCACCACCTCCCCGGGCAGCGAGAGGGCGAGGCCCAGGTCCCGCACCGCCCCCCGGAGCCGGTAGGTCACCGTCATGCCCACCAGGGCCGCCCCCTCGCCGAAGAGGTCCAGGAGGCGCCTTATGAGCTCATCCCTGGCCTCCCGGGGCAGGTCCAGGTCGATGTCGGGGGGCCGCACCAGCCGGTCCTGGGGGAGGAAGCGCTCCAGCCCCAGGTCGTACTCCAGGGGGTCGATGTGGGAGAGGCCCACCAGGTAGCCCACCAGCATGGCCACCGAGGAGCCCCTGCCCCTGGCCACCGGCGCCGCCTCCAGGGGGAGCTCCCCCTCCCGGAGCCCCAGGTCCACCAGCACCTGCCTCGCCTCCTGGGCGATGCGGTGGTAGAGGAGGAAGAAGCCGGCCAGGCGGTGGCGCTCGATGAGGGAGAGCTCCCGCTCCAGCCTCTCCCTCACCCTGGGGGTGAGCTCCCCGTAGCGGCGCCTGGCCGCCGCCTCGCACAGGAGCCGCAGCTCCCGCAGGGCGTCGGCCCCCGGCGGCTCCGGGAACCTGTACTCCAGGTCCCGGGGCAGCTCCAGCCGGCAGGCCTCGGCCAGCCCCCTCGCCTCCCGCAAGGCCCCCTCCAGGCCGGGGAGCAGGCGCAGGAGCTCGCCCCTGGACTTGAGGGACCGCTCGCCCCTGGGGAGCCCCTCCCCCAGGGCGTCCAGGGGGGTGCGGTGGCGGACGGCGGCCAGGGCCTGCAGCAGCCGCTTGCGGGAGGGATGGTGGTAGAAGGCGTCGGAGGCCGCCACCACCCTCAGCCCCGTCTCCCGCGACAGGCGCGCCATCCCGCGCAAGAGGTCGTCGTCGGTGGGCAGCAGGTGGTGGGAGGCCTCCAGGTAGAGGCGGTCGCCGAAGGCCTCCCACAGCCTGCGCACAAGAGACTTCGCCTCGTCGTAGCGCCAGGCAAGGAGGAGAGATGCGATGGGCGAGCGGCGTCCCAGGAGGCAGGCGAGGCCCCCCGAGCGCTCCAGGACGGCCTCCAGGGGCAGGGAGGGCCGGCGCCGGTCCCCCCGGTGGGCGAGGGAGATGAGGCAGGAGAGGTGGCGGTAGCCGTTGGCGTCCTGGCAGAGGAGGACGAGGCTGCCTCCTCCCTCCAGCGTGAGCTCGGCGCCGACGATGGGCCTGATGCCCATGGCCCGGGCCGAGAGGGCGAACTTGAGGGCCCCCGCCAGCCCGTCCACGTCGGCAAGCCCAAGGACCGAGATGCCCAGCTCCCGGGCCCTGAGCAGCAGCTCGTGGGGGTGGGAGGCGCCCCGGTAGAAGGAGTAGCAGGAGCGGACGTGCAGCTCCACCTCAGCCATCCCTCTCCTCCAGGGGCGAGAGGGCGGTGACGACGCTCCCGTCCTCCAGGAGGAGGCGCAGGGCGATGGCCTCCCTCTCCTCGCCCCGCCACCACTCCCCCTCCACCAGGAAGCGGGAGAGCACTTCCCTCACCCGCAGCCTCCTCCTGCCCACCACCGCCCAGGCCGGCGAGAGGGGGTTGCCCTCGGCCCGGGCCGCCGGGCACCCCCTCAGGGGCAGCAAGAGATGGCGGTCGCCGTCCCCTGCTGAGCCCGCCAGGCTCCAAGGGGGCCTGTCGAGGGCGCCCCCGCCCTTCCCCTTTGTGTTCTCCCTCACCGCCCTCCCTCCTGGGCCGCCAGGGGCACCAGAAGCCACCTCCGCTCGGGCAGGGCCTCCCAGGGCCTCATCTCCATCGGCCGGAACATTTGCCTTCCCGCTGTCCGCTGTACAATGGGCCCAGGCGAACCACCGTCGACGCAGAGAGGGAGAAGGGGCATG
>BEIR01000115.1 GCA_002898855.1 bacterium HR41 | reverse complement strand
CTACGGCGCCTGCTGGCGGCAGTGAGCTAGCCGTGGCGGAAGCGAGGTAGGGGTGGCAGAGAGGTCGGATCCGCGCAGGCGCGCGAAGCGGTCGACCGGGAGGTCGACCACAACACGAGGTACAGCACGAACTCGCCGCTCGCCTTCCGGTCAAGCTGCTCCTGACCACGCGGCCCCCGGCGCGGGTGCGAAAGACAGTTTCGACGAACGCGCCGTTGACGCGGACAGCGGCGGCGAGCGCGGCGAGCGAATCGCGGCGATCGCGTCAGCGCTCGCCGACCTGGCGGACGCTGTGCGTGCCCTGCCGGCGGCGGTGCTCGACGCGCTGCCTGATGAGGTCGCTGCTGCGCTGCGCACAGGCGCTCGTCGCCTCGCCGGCGAGTACAGCGAGGACGAGTGGGGTCGCGACCCCGAGTTCGAGCGCGCGTTCGAGCCGCTCCTCGACTTTCTCTACGAGCGCTGGTGGCGCGTGACAGTGGTCGGCGTCGAGCGGCTGCCGGCGCGCGGCCCGGTGCTGCTCGTCGCCAACCATGCGGGATTTCTGCCCTGGGACGCCCTGATGGTGAAAACGGCTGTCCGCCGCGCACACCCCAGCCCGCGCACGATCCGCTTTCTCGAGCTCGACTGGGCGTTCGCCACGCCCTGGCTCTCGACGCTCGTCCGCAAGCTCGGCGGCGTTCCCGCCACTCCCTACAACGCCTTGCGTCTGCTCGAAGAGGGCGGAGCCGTGCTCGCGTTCCCAGAGGGCGTGCGCGCTGCGCAGCGTCGCTTCCCCGAGCGCTACCGAATCCAGCGCTTCGGTCGCGGCGGCGTCGTCGAGATCGCGCTGCGGGCGCGAGCGACGCTCGTGCCCGTCGCTGTCGTTGGCAGCGAGGAGGCGCACCCCCACATCGCCGATGTCCCCTGGCTCGGGCGTCTCTTTGGCCTGCCGACGCTTCCCGTCACACCGACCTTCCCACTGCTCGGGCCGCTCGGTCTGGTGCCGTTGCCGGCACGCTGGCGGATCGAGTTCTGCCGACCGCTCGAGCTCGAGCGCGTCGGTCCCGACGCCGCCGAAGACCGCGCCTACGTGTTCGAAGTCTCCGAGAAGCTGCGGGCGGCTCTCCAGGAAAGCGTCTACGCCAACCTCGCTGCGCGAGGGCCAGCGTTCTTCTGAGCATGCGCCGCGGTGTAGGTTGACGGGGCATGGGCCGCTTTCGCTCCGCCAAGGAGTTCCGCGAGGTCGTCGATCGGACCTTCGAGATGCTCAGTACCGATCCCGAGATCGGGCCCAAGCTCGCCGCTGCGCGCACGCCGCAGCGCTTCGAGTTTCCCGATCTCGACCTGGTCGTCAACGTCACCTACGAGGATCCCCCGCGCGACGGCCAGCACTTGCGTTGGGTGTGGAGCGACGACATCGATTGGGAGCCCGAGGTCGAGTTGACGATGGACTCCGACGTCGCCAACCGCTACTTCCAAGGCAAAGAGAACATCGCGATCGCGCTAGCCCGGCGGCGCATCAAGTCGAAGGGCAACGTGCGCAAAACGCTCGCCCTGATTCCGATCACCAAGCCGATGTTCGCGCGCTACCGCGAGATGGTGGAGCGGGACTACCCGCACCTCGTGGTGTAAGCGACCGTCGGCGCTAGCGAACCGTTTTCGACCGGGCACGCGAGCCGGGGGAAGCGATCGTCGCCGTGTGCGCTGCGAGCCCCCGCCTTGCGGGCGGTGGTTAGAGATAGACGCCACGCAGCAGATAGGCCATCGCCAGCGCCTCGGCCGGCATCTCGTCGCCGCCGGTGCGTGCCGGCGCCCCCTTGCGCCCGTCGGCGGAAGTCGCGCCTCCAGCCGCTTCCACCGCGCCCGCGGCGGCCGGCGAGTCCGGGAACATGTTGTAGGCGGTGTGCATGACCCAGTCGACGGTCTTCGGCGACAGCGCGTACAGGATCTCGCCGAAGGTGCCGAGCCGCGAGGCCTTGCGCTTCGGTTGCTGGACGATCGCGTCGCAGATCATGCGCGCCGCCTCCTCGGGGCTGAGAGCGGGAAACGCGCGGTAGATGGACGTGGGCTCAATCATCGGCGTGCGCACGAGCGGCATGTAAACGGTCGTGAACTTCACGCCGTCGCCGATCGTCTCTGGTGCCGCGCAACGCGAGAAGGCGTCGAGCGCCGCTTTCGACGCGACGTAGGCGCTGAACCGTGGCGGGTTCGTTTGCACGCCGATCGAGCTGATGTTGATGATGTGGCCACGACGGCGCGCGCGCATCGACGGCAGCAGCGTCATGATCAGCTTCACCGCGCCGAAGTAGTTGACGCGCATCGTCCGCTCGAAGTCGTGGAAGCGGTCGTACTCGCGCTCCAACGACCGCCGAATCGACTTGCCGGCGTTGTTGATCAGGATGTCAACGCGGCCGAGCCGGTCGAGCACGCCGCGGGCCATCCGTTCGATGTCGTCGAGGTCGGTGAGGTCGCAGGGCTCGACGTGCGCCTTGCCGCCGAGCCGTTCGACTTCGCGGGCGACCTCTTCGAGCTTCTCGCGCGTGCGTGCCACGAGCACCACCTCGCCGCCGGCCTTGCCGAGCTCGAGCGCGGTGGCGCGACCGATGCCGCTCGATGCGCCAGTGATCAAGATGACCTTGTCGCGGATCGCGGCGGCGAGCCCCCGTTCCTTGAACACGTCCGGGTCGAGGTGCCGCTCCCAGTAGTCCCACACAACACCGGCATAGGCGGCGAGCGGCGGGCAGGCGATGCCGCTGCCTTCGAGCGCCGCGAGCGTCTGCCGGCAGTCGAAGCGGCAGTAGAACTCGCGGTTATCCCACGCTGCGGGCGGAATCCCGAAGTCGCGCAGGAACGTCTCGCGGATGCGGCGCACGGTCGGCACCTGGCGCAGGAACGCTCGTAGCTGGCGCGGGACCGCGTCGGCGATCCGGCGATCGACGCGGAGGGCGAGCTGGGGAGCATGCGCGGCGCGCGCGAACACGTTGATCGCTTGCCCGACCGACAGCGGACGCGGATCGACAAGGTGGAAGGTGTCGCCCGGCAGCTGTTCGTCGGGGAGATGGGCGATGTGGTCGAGAGCGGCAGCGACGAAGTCGACGGGCACGATGTTCGTCTGTCCGCCCTCGGGCCCGGCGAGCGGGAACCACTGCGGGAAGATGTAACGCAGCCGCTGGATCAGCTTGAAGAAGTAGTAGGGGCCGTCGATGCGGTCGGCTTCGCCAGTGCGTGAGTGCCCGACGACGATGCCCGGGCGGTAGACAAGAAGCTTCCCGGCGACAAGCTCGCGCGCTAGCCGCTCGGATTCGAACTTCGTGCGGTGGTAGGCGTGGGGTAGCTGTTGCCCCTCATCGAACATCGTTTCGAGGAACACGCCCTGGTAGCGCCCCGCCACGGCGATCGAACTGACGTGGTGGAAGCGCCGCGCCCCGAGCGCGTTGGCGAGCTCGATCGCGTGGCGTGTGCCGTCGACGTTGGCCCGCACCATCGCTTGCTCGTCGGCTTCCATGTCATAGACCGCGGCGAGGTGGAAGAAGTGGTCGACGGGACCGGCGAGGTCCTCCACCGCGGCCACGCCCGCGCGCGGTTCGGCGAGGTCGCCGACGACGGGGCGTACGCGGCCGTCGGGCGCGCCGAGCCGGGCCAGCAGCTCCTCGAGGCGGCCGCGCGAGCCGTGGCGCACGAGCACGTACACGGTGCCGTCGCGTCGCAGCAGCCGCTCGAGCAGATGGCGACCGATGAAACCGGTCGCACCAGTGACGAAGTAGTTGGTGCTCACGCCCGCACGACCTCCCTCGTGACCGCGACTGCCTGTCCAGGTATTGGCATGGCCGCCATGCCTTGCCTTGCGGTGCGCCCGAGTCTAGACCGCCCAGCCGTGCCGAGTGGACCCTCCAGCGCTGATATCCGGCCCGGTGCGGCACCTTCAGGTGGCACAACCGCTACCCCGGCTACCGTGCCTGGCGGTGAAAGCGGACCGACGTGTCGATGGCGCTGCTGGCGCTGCGGGTGGCGGAGCCACGGCAGTGCGACTCAGCACGCGGCAGGTGGCGGAGGCGCTCGGGGTCGCTCCGTCGACTCTCCGCCGCTGGGTCGAGCGCGGCGCGATCCCCGGTCTGACTCCGCGCACGCTCGCTCGCGGCTGGACGCAGCGCGAGATCGCACACGCCCGCGTCGTCGCGCGGCTGCGGGCGCGCGGACACCGACTCGACGCGATCGTGCGGGCTGCACGCGACGGTCGCCTCGCCTACGGCTACGTCGAAGAGGTGCTGCCCGGGACCGACGAGCCCGTCACCATCGCCGAGGCGTCGGCGGCGACCGGTCTCGCCCCGGAGCTGATCGAGCGCATCTGGACAGCGCTCGGTCTTCCTCGCGAACTCGAGCGGCTGTCGCGCAGCGACGTCGAGGCGCTCCGACACGTCGCCGCCGCCCTGTCGGCAGGCCTGCCGGCCGAGGCTTTCCTCCAGCTCGCCCGCGTCTACGGACAAGCACTGGCCCAGATCGCCGACGCCGAGGTGCGCCTCGTGCACCTCTACGTGCATGTGCCGCTGATGCGGCGCGGCGTCTCCGGCGCCGAGATCGCCGAACGCATGCAGGGGCTCGCCCAGCGTCTACTGCCGCTGGCTACGCCGATCATGGAGCACGTGCACGAGCGGCTCCTGCGCCACTTCATCGAGCAGGACGTTGTCGGGCACATGGAGGGCGATCTCGACGACAGCGAGGCGCTAGCTGGGCGGATCCGCACGGCGATCGCCTTCTGCGACCTCTCCGGCTACAGCCGGCTGACCGAAGAGGAGGGCGAGGAGGAGGCGCTCTCGACGGTCGAGCGGCTCGTTGACGCTGTCCAGGCGACGCTGCCCGAGGGGGCGCGGTTGGTGAAGACGATCGGCGACGAGGTGATGATCGTCTGCCAGGACGTAGCGGCGCTCGTCGACTGGTCGCTGGGCCTTTTGAGCTTCTTCCCCGACCGTCCGCAACCGCGCATCGGCTTGCACTGCGGATCGGTGCTCTACCGCGACGGCGACTATTACGGACGCGCTGTCAACCTCGCGGCACGGATAGTCGCG
>BEIR01000114.1 GCA_002898855.1 bacterium HR41 | reverse complement strand
GCAACATCCGTCGCGGCGAGATCGTCAACAGCGCGGGCCGCGTCGTCGGCGAGCACGAAGGCCACCAGCTGTACACGGTCGGTCAGCGGCGCGGCCTCGGGCTCGCGGCTGGCGAGCCGCTGTACGTGCTGGCCAAGGATGCGCGCCACAACCGCCTCGTCGTCGGCGGGCGCGAGGAGTTGCTCGCCCGCCGTGTGGCGCTCGCCGAAGACCTTGTGTTGCACCGTGATGCCGACCGGGTCGGCAAGGTCCAGCTGCGCTACCGCCAGCGACCGCTTCCCGCCCGCCTCGTTCGCTCTGGCGACCGTTTCTCGGTCGAGCTCGCCGAGCCAGCACCCGCCCCCGCGCCCGGTCAGACCGCTTGCCTTCTCGACGCGACAGGGGAGTTCGTGCTCGGCGCGGCGACGATCGCCGGTTGGGAGCGCTGAAGCGGTGACCGAGCAGGCAGGTGGGATCGGCGCGCCGCAAGCCGGTGAGCGTGTGGTGCTCGAGTCGACTTTCGGGTTCGACGACGACCCGTTGCTGCGCATGCTCGTCGCCGCCCTTGCAGCGCGCGCGGAATTGACGCTCGCCGCCGCCGACGACCTCCAGCTAGCGCTTGAAACGATCCTCGCCGCCTGCGATCCCGCGTTGCCGGTGCGGGTCGCGTTCGACCTCGAACCCGGGCGTGTCGGAGCTACGGTCGACGGTCTGCCGGCGAAGTTCCGCGAGCTTCTCGTGGCGCCCGAGAGCACGGCTGGCGAGCAGGGGAGTGTTCGGGATCCGCGTCCCGCTGGCGGGGAGGCTTTGCCGTCGCTGCGCACGATCGTTGCCGCCGTCGTCGACGTGTTCGCCGTCGAGACCCGCGGCTCGGCGCTGTCGTTGCGTCTGGAGAAGCTGGAGCGTAGGGAGGGTTAGCGGTGGCAGCCGGTGCCGTGGACCGCGAGCTTCTGCGCCGGTACCACGAGCACGGCGACCGGCGGGCGCGAGAGCTCCTGATCGAGCGCCATCTGCCGCTCGTGCGCGCCCTTGCGCGTCGCTACGCGGGGCGCGGCGAACCGGTCGAGGACATCGAACAGGTCGGCGCGATCGGCTTGATCAAAGCGATCGACCGTTTCGACCTCTCGCGCGGCGTCTCGCTCGCCACGTTCGCGACACCGACAGTCCTCGGCGAGATCCGCCGCCACTTCCGTGACCGCGGCTGGGCGGTGCGCGTTCCGCGCGCCTTGCAGGAGCTACATGCGGCGGTCGTCGCCGCGGTCGATCGCCTCGGCGCCGAGCTCGGGCGCTCGCCGAGCGCGAGCGAGCTCGCGCGCGAGCTGGGAACGAGCGTCGAAGAGGTGATCGAAGCGCTCGAGCTCGGCTCGGCGTACACGCCGGCTTCGCTCGACCAGGGCGGCGGGGACGAGGAGGAGACGGATGCGCTGGCGGCGCTAGGCGGGGAGGAGCCCGGTTATGCGCGCTCCGAGCTACGCGCGACGCTTGCCCCGGCGCTCAAGCAGCTGCCGCGTCGCGAGCGCGAGATTCTGCAAATGCGCTTCACGCTCGGTTTCTCGCAGGCCGAGATCGCACGTCGTGTAGGACTTTCGCAGATGCACGTGTCGCGGCTAATCAGGCGCGCTCTCCAGGTGTTGCGCGAGGAGATCGGCTGACCGGTGGCCGGCTGCATGACGCGGTCGTTGGCTGTGCTCGCGGCGGCCGTCGCCGTCGCCGCTAGCGGGTGTGCCGGGGCGGACGGGCGTCGCGGCAGCGCCCTGCGCGGCGGCTCTGTGGAGGTGGCGGTCACCACACCGCTCCGCGTGCTCGACCCGGCGCGCGCTGGGACACCGACCGAGATCGCGCTGGTGCGGGCCGCCTACGCGACGCTCTACCGGCGGAAAGTGGGGCCGGGCGGCCGCGTGCGGCTCGTGCCGGCGCTCGCGGGAGCGCTGCCGGAGTCGCGTGCGGGCGGCCGGATCCTCAGGGTGCGCCTGCGTGACGGTGTGCGCTTCTCGGACGGGCGGCCGCTGCGCGCGGCCGACGTGGCGCGCACGATCGCGCGGATCGTTCGCGGCGGGGGCGGGCGCGCTCGCGCATTCGCCGCTGTTCGCGGCTGGCAGTCAGTGGCTAATGGTCGTGCCGAACGTCTGGCGGGTCTCGTGGCTCGCGACAAGGGACGCGTGCTCGAGATACACCTCGCGCGGCCGGACGCAACTTTGCCGTGGGCGCTCGCAGAGCCGTGGAGCGGGGTGGTGCCCGCGACCACGCCGCTGGCGCAGCTAGCCCGCGGCGCGCCGCCGGCGAGCGGCCCTTACCGGGTGCGCTTCACTGGGGCGGGGCCGCGCGCTGGCGCGGTTCTCGTGCGCAGGCGCGGGTTGCGCGTTCCCGGTTTCGGGCCCGCGTTCCTTGATCGGATCGAGACGGTGACCGTCACCCGCGATCCGATCGCGCTCGCGCTGCGCAACCGTGTCGATCTCGCCAGCGCGGTGCCTGCTCGCGGCCGCTTGCCGATCCTGCGCTCGACTTATTCCGACCGCTACCGCGACGTGCACACCGGCGCGGTCGCCTACATCTTCCTCGACCCGCGCTCCTGGCCGTTCGGGGACCGCCGGGTGCGGCGCGCGATCGCCGCGGCGCTCGACTACGACAAGCTGTCGCGTCTGGCGCTCGGTTTCGTCGACGCGAGCTGCGATCTGTTGCCGGCAGGTGTGCTGGGGCACCGGGGGGACGCAGCGTGCGGCGCGGCCGCGCGCGCCGACGAGCCGCGACCGGACGATGCACAGCGCGTGCTTGCTGACGCGGGCGTAACAGCGGCGCGGGTTACGGTGGCGGCGGCAGCCGACTGGCGGATCGTGCCCGTCGCGCGCGAGTACGTACGGACCCTGCGCGGGCTCGGCCTCGACGCGCGCTTGCGCGTGGTGCCCGCTCCGGTGCTCGGGCGCCATCTCGCCGGGCGGACACCGCGCCTGCAGACGGCGGTCGCTGTCGCGCGGCCTGTCGTCGCCCACCCGTACTACTTGCTTCGCGAGCTGCCGACGGTCGACCGCGCGACCCGGGGCGCGCTCGCGCGCCTGCGGCGGCACGGTGGCTCCGAGGAAGATTGGCAGCGGCTTGTCGACCGCACGGTAGAGGAGGGCTGGCTGGTTCCGCTTGGGGCGGTGCGCCGGCCGTTGCTCCTCTCGCAGCGCATCGACACCGCCACCTGTCTCGCGCTGGATCCGCTCGACGGCGTCGACCTCGCGCGGCTCTGCCTGCGCTGAGCGAGCGCCGCCCGTTCTATCGGCGCGGATGCCCGCTCGGTGTCCTGGTCTTAAAGGCTGCGTGACCGCTCGACGACCGCCACCAATGCGGCCGCAACCCGCGGATCGAACTGGCTGCCGGCGTGGCGCTCGATCTCGCGCAGCGCCTCCGCTGCTCGCAGCGGGCGACGATAGGCACGCGTGCTTGTCATCGCGTCGTAGGCGTCGCAGGCGAAAACGATCCGCGCCTCGAGCGGTATCTCCTCGCCGCGTAACCGGCGCGGATAGCCGCTTCCGTCCCAGCGCTCGTGGCTCGCGGCGACGATCGCCGCCACCGGTCTCAGCTCGGGGTGGGCTCGTTCGATAATCGCCGCGCCGGTGAGAGTGTGCCGTTTGATCAGCGCGAGTTCGGCTGCCGACAGGGGTGCGGGCTTGTCGAGGATCTCGGTCGGGATTACGACCTTGCCGACGTCGTGGAGCAGCGCCGCGATCGCGACGCGCTCGCGCGTCGCGCTGTCGAGTCCGAGCTCGACCGCCACCGCCTGGGCCAGTGCCACGACCGCGCTCGAGTGGGTCGCGGTGTAAGCGTGTTCGCTGGCCAGCAGTCTTGTCAGAAGCACCGCGCTCTTGCGCGCTTCAGGCGAGAGCGGGCTGGCGTCGCCGGGGTCAGGGCTGCGCTGCGAACGAGCGCTGACGACCGCCTGTGCCGACCCGCGCGATCCGAGAGAGTTGCGCCGGCGAAGCGAGTGCCAGAACGGCCGTGCCGCCCGCCACCGCGACTGTCCCTGAAGTGCGCCGAGACTGGCGCTCGTCTGCGCAGAGGTCATGGCTGCCATCGTCGGGGCGGTGGCCGGGGGCGGTCAGCGCTGCGCAGGAAGGCTGTAGCTTCTGCGCAGGGAACCGCTCTGTGCGGGCGCAGTTTTCCTTGCGAGCGCGCATAGACTGCGGCCGATGCAGGCCGAGGAGATTCGCGAGAGGTTCCTGAGCTTCTTCGAGGCGCGCGGCCACAAACGACTCGCGTCGGCGTCGCTCGTGCCGTCGGTTTACGACCCCTCGGTACTGCTCACCACCGCGGGGATGCAGCCGCTCAAGCCCTACTTCCGCGGAGAGGAGAAACCGCCCGCGCCGAGGCTCACCTCTTGCCAGCGCTGTTTCCGCACGACCGACATCGAGAACGTCGGGCGCACGGCGCGCCACCTGACGTTCTTCGAGATGCTCGGCAACTTCTCGATCGGCGACTACTTCAAGCGCGAGGCGATCGAGTTCGCTTTCGAACTATCAACCGAGGGTTTCGGGTTCGATCCCGAGCGCATCTGGATCACCGTCTTCGGCGGTGACGAGGCGCTCGGCCTCGGCCCCGACGAGGAGGCGATCGAGTACTGGCGCGCTGTCGGTGTGCCCGAAGAGCGCATCGTGCGCCTTGGTCGTGACGACAACTTCTGGCAGGCAGGTCCGACCGGGCCTTGCGGCCCGTGCTCCGAGCTGTACCTCGACCGCGGCCCCGACTACGGCGCGGACAGCGAGCGTCCGGGCGACGACACCGATCGTTTCCTCGAGTTCTGGAACCTCGTCTTCATGCAGTACGAGCTGCGCGAGGGCGATCGCCTCGACGAGCTGCCCCAGAAGAACATCGATACAGGCGCCGGTCTCGAGCGGCTCGCGGCGCTGCTGCAGGGAGTGCCGTCGGTCTTCGAGACCGAGCTTTTCCGGCCGCTGATCGAGCTCGGCGAGGAGCTGTCGGGACGCCGCTACGGCGAGAGCTTCAAGGTGACGCGGGCTTTACGCATCCTCGCCGATCATGGGCGGGGCGCCACCTTCCTGCTCGCCGACGGCGTCGTCCCGTCGAACGAGGAGCGGGGCTACGTGCTGCGACGGATCATGCGCCGCACG
>BEIR01000113.1 GCA_002898855.1 bacterium HR41 | reverse complement strand
CTCGTCGCGCGTCATCACTTCGCGGCGACGCTAGCACCCGCGGCGGACCGCAACACTCCGGCGCTCGCCAGCGCGTCGGCGGTGCGCTCGACCATCCGCTCGTCGACGGCCCGCTGCGCGAGCCGCACGGCGCTGGCGATCCCCGCCGGACCGAAGCTGCCGTGGGCGACGATCACGGGCCGGCGCAGGCCGAGCAGGATCGCACCACCGATGCGCTCGGGATCGATCCGCTCGCGCAACCGCCGCAAGCGACCGCGCACGAGCAGCCCGCCGAACCGCGCCAGCGGCCCGGCCGCGATCTCGCGCCGGATCGCGCGCCCCAGCTCGGCCGCCGTGCTCTCCATCACCTTCAGCGCAACGTTGCCGGTGAACCCGTCGGTCACGACGACGTCCACCGTCGCACGCGGGACGTCGAAACCCTCGACGTTGCCGTGGAAGTCGAACGCGCGCTCGCCCGCCTCGGCACGCTCGGCGAGGCGAGCGTGCGCTTCGAGGACGTCGGCGTTGCCCTTGGCGCGCTCCTCCCCCACCGACAGCAACCCCACCCGCGGGCGCTCGACGCCGAGACAGGCACGAGCGAAACAGGCGCCGAGATAGGCGAACTGGACGAGGTGCTCGGGCCGCACATCGGCGTTGGCACCGGCGTCGACCAGCACCGAGGGCCGCTCGAGCGTCGGCAGCACGACCGCGAGAGCCGGCCGGTGCACGCCGCGCAGGCGCTTGATGCGCAGCAGCGCGGCGGCGAGCACGGCGCCGGTGGCACCAGCCGACACGAGCGCGCTCGCTCTGCCACTCGCGACAGCGTCGGCGGCTTGCACGATCGAGGCCGCCGGGCGCGAGCGCACCGCGAGCGCGGGCTCCTCGTCGCCCGTGATGTACTCGGGGGCGTCGACGATCTCGGCAGCACCGGCACACGCGTCGAGCTCGCCCGCGGGCCCGAACACCACGCACGCCACCTTGCTGCGCGCGACCCCCTCGGCGACCGCCCGCGGCCCGCGATCGGCACCGTTGGCGTCGACGGCGATCATCGCGGCAGCGCTGGCGTTCCCGTGGCGGCGCTACGCGTCGGGAGCCTCGTCGGGGGGAACGACCACGACGCGCCCGCCGTAGGTGCCGCACGTCGGGCAGACTCGGTGCGGCCGCTTCGGCGTGCCGCAGCGCGGGCAGGCGCCGAGGTTGGGGGGCGTGATGCGGTGCTGCGAGCGCCGCTTGTGCGTACGCGAGTGGGACTGGCGCTGCTTGGGAACGGCCATGAGCGCAGGCAGTGTAGCCGGTCAGCCGTTCAGCCGAGCCGCAGCTCGCGTAACTTCGCCCAGCGCGGGTCGGGTGGGCGCTCGTGGCGGTGGTCCGGCCCGGCGCGGTTCAAATCGACCCCGCACTCGGGACAGAGGCCACGGCAGTCGTCACGACACACGATCCGATGGGGCAGCGCCAGCGCCAGGGCGTCGCGCGCCCAGGCTGCGAGGTCGAGAACGTCTTCGACGAGGTAGGGAGAGCGCAGCTCCTCGCCCCCCTGTGGTTGGTCGACCTCGCGCACGTCGATCGCGTAGGTGCGCCGCGCGAGCTCGAGGCAGCGCATGCACGGACCCTCGACGGTCGCCTCGTAGCGCAAGCGGAAGGCGAAGCCGCGCGTGGTGCGCGCAGCGTCGAGCACGGCCGTTACGCACCCCCCGCCGACGACGTAGTCGTGGCCACCGAGAACCAGCGGCTCGATCGGAACGGCGAGCTCGAACCGCCGGCCCTCGCCGCTCGCCAAACCGAGACGCCCGACGTCGAGCGTGTCGGTGCGCTGGGGCACGCCACGAGGTTACCGCGCAGACGCTCGGGCGCCGCGCGGTTCGCGCACGGACGCTACCCGACCTCGGCCTCTTCGCGCCCTTGCAGACGCTCGCGGCCGCGCCGCACGGCGGCGATGAACTTCTCGAGGTTGACCTCGAGCGTGTTGAGGATGTCGTCGGCGTAGTCCTCGGCGCCGAGACGGATCTCGCGCTCGCGCGCCCGCGCCTCTTCGATGATCTCCTCGGCCTGGCGTTGCGCCTGCTTGACGACCTCTTGTTCGGAGATCAGGCGCTCCTGCTCTTCGCGCGCCTCGCGGATGATGCGCTCGGCCTCGCGCTTGGCTTCGGCAAGCATCTCCTGCCGCTCCTTGACGATCCAGCGCGCCTGCTTGACCTCCTCGGGGAAGGTGGCGCGCATCTGATCGAGGATCTCGAAGATCGCCTCGCGATCCACTCGCACCTGGTCGGAGAAGGGCACAGGCTTGGCGTTGTGGATCAGGTCGTCGAGCTTGCTTATCAGCGCGAGGACGTCCATCGCAGCTCTGTTCGCTAGCGGCGCAGCTCCTCCTGCAAGCGCTGCGCCACGCGTTCGGGAACGAGGCCGGCGAGATCACCGCCGAACATCGCCAGCTCCTTGACCCCGCTCGAGCTCAAGAAGCTGTACTGCGGCGCCGCCATCAGGTAGATCGACTCGATGTCCGGCGCCATCTTGCGGTTGAGCTGGTTCATTTCGAACTCGTACTCGAAGTCCGAGATCGCCCGCAACCCCTTGACGATCGCGGTGGCGCCGTGCCGGCGTGCGAAGTCCACGAGCAACGTATCAAACGACTCGACCTCGACGTTGCCGATATCGGCGACCTCAGCGCGGATGAAGTCGACGCGCTCCTCGGCGCTGAAGACGGTCTTCTGTTTGCGAACCGGCTGGCGCACGACGGCGACCACGACCCGTTCGAAGACGCGCGCGGCGCGCCGGATGATGTCGAGATGGCCGAGCGTGACGGGATCGTAGGAGCCAGGGCAGATCGCAGTCGCTGGGTTGCGCGGCGGCATCAGGCGCCCTCCTCCCTCGCGTCGCCGTCCGCGCGGAGGGTTCCGGACGTGCCGCTGTAGAGCGCGAGCCGCGTCTCGCCGTAGCGGCGCTCGCGCAACAGCGCGAACGGCAGCAGGAGCGGTGCCTTGGTGTGCGATTCGGTGACGATCACTGCGTTCTCGCTGAGCAGCGGCGGCAGCCGCTGCGCAAGCAGTGGTGCGATACGGACGGCGGAATCATATGGCGGGTCGACGAACACGATGTCGAACGGTGCGTCGCGTGCGGCCCGCGACGAACCCAGGTAGCGGATGGCGTCGCTCCGAAAGAGGCGTGCGCGGGCGCCAAGCCCGAGCGCGCGCACGTTGTCAGCGATCGCCGCGGCGGCGCGCGCGTCGCGCTCGACGAGCACCGCACGGGCCGCGCCGCGCGACAGCGCCTCGATCGCGAGCGCGCCGCTGCCGGCGAAAAGATCGAGCACGCGCGCTCCTTCGATCCGTCCGAGGATCGAGAACAGCGCCTCGCGCACACGCTCCTGTGTAGGTCGTGCCACGCCGGCAGCCATGCGCAAGCGGCGCCCGCCGAACTCTCCCGCGATCACTCGCAGCTGCGCCATAAGGCAAAGCGGCGCTAGGCGGGGATCGGTCGGTCGAGCGTCCCGAAGCGCTCGGCGGTCGCTGTCGCCAGCAGCACGTGTTCGGGCGCGGCGAGGTCCGGGTCGCGGGCGAGCATGTCGGCCGCGATCGCGCGCGCACGCTCGAGCAGGTGGCTGTCGCCCGGCAGGCGCGCGAAACGCAGCTCGGGAAGCCCGTGTTGGCGGGTGCCGAGCACATCGCCGGCGCCGCGCAGCTCGAGATCGATCTCGGCGAGCCGGAAGCCGTCGGCGTGCTCGGCGAGCGCGCGCAGACGCGGGCGCTGCGGATCACCGAGCAGGATGCAGACCCCTGGTGCCGCGCCGCGACCGACCCGGCCGCGCAGCTGGTGCAGCTGCGCGATCCCCCAGCGCTCGGCCGCCTCCACCACCATCACCGTGGCGTTCGGGACGTCGATGCCGACCTCGATCACGCTCGTCGCCACGAGCACGTCGAGTTCGCCGCGAGCGAACGCGCCCATCGTGCGTTGGCGCTCGGCGGCGGGAAGTTGGCCGTGTACCAGTCCGAGACGCAAACCGCTCAGCTCGCCGCTGGCGAGTCGTTCGAACTCGGCGGTCGCTGCGCGCACCGCGAGCGCCTCGGACTCCTCGACCAGGGGACAGACGATGAACGCTTGGTGGCCACGCGCCACCTCGGCGCGGACGCGGGCGAGCGCCTCGCGTCTCCCACGCTCGCCGGCCAGCACGAGCGTCTCGACCGGCTGGCGGCCCCTCGGCAGCTCGCGCAGCACGGTGACATCGAGATCGCCGTAGGCAGTGAGCGCCAAAGTGCGCGGGATCGGTGTCGCGGTCATGTGCAGGACGTGCGGCACACGGCCATCGGGACCTTTGGTTTCCAGGGTGGCACGCTGGTGCACACCGAAGCGGTGCTGCTCGTCGATCACCGCGAGCCCGAGCCGGCGAAACGTCACCGTCGGCTCGATCAGTGCGTGCGTACCGACGACGAGCAGGAGTTCGCCGGTGGCAAGCTGGCGCAGCACACGCTCGCGCGCGCGCCGGCCGATACTGGCGGTGAGCAGCGACAGCGGCAAGTGACCGCCGAGCAGCCGGTCGAGGGTGCGGTGATGTTGTTCGGCGAGCGTCTCTGTCGGCGCCATCAGCACAGCCTGGTAGCCCGCGGCCGCGGCGTGCAGCAGGGCGGCCGCGGCGACGAGCGTTTTGCCGGAACCGACCTCGCCCATCAGCAAGCGGTTCATCGGCACTTCGCTGGCGAGTTCGGCACGGACCGTCGCGATCGCGCGCTGCTGGTCGCCGGTAGGAGCGAACGGGAGCAATCGCAGCCAGTTCTCGACGGCGTCGGTCGGCGGCTGCAGGCGTGGCGCCCGCGCGCGCTCGCGGCGCGCCTGCCGGCGTCGCCCGAGCGCTAGCTGCAGTAACAAAAGCTCCTCGAACGCGAGCCGGGCGCGGGCGCGCTCGGCCTCGTCGGCGGAGCGCGGGAAGTGCACCGACACGAGCGCCGCCGCGCGATCGGGCAGCCGCGCACGCGCACGCAGCCGCGGCGGCAGCGGATCGGGCTCGGCGAGCGCCGCCGGGCATGCCCGCTCGACGAGCTTGCGCAGCCGGCGGGCGCTGACGCCGCTGCCGGCCGGGTGCACGGGTACGAGCGCGTGGTCGCGCCCCTCCGCCGGGGCGGACGCCGCCGGCGAGGCGGGTG
>BEIR01000112.1 GCA_002898855.1 bacterium HR41 | reverse complement strand
GGGCGCGCGCCAACCCCGGGGGCGCGAGCGCGGCTCGCGAGGTGGAACAGGTCGTGGAAGAGCTCCGGGGGCGGGACTCGAACCCGCAACCTACTGGTTAACAGCCAGCCGCTCTGCCAGTTGAGCTACCCCGGATCGAGCGCCCCGCCCGCGCAGCGAACCGCGCCGGCGCAAGAGCGAACCCAATGCTACCTCTCGCCACGCGCGAGGCACCCGACCCCGCGCTAGCGGACCTCCTCCGTCGTGCCCGCCAGTCGGCGCGCCTCCTCGAGGTTCTTGAGCAGAATCAGCGTCTTCGCCTCGATCTGGCGTACGCGCTCGCGCGTGACACCCACATGCTTGCCGATCTCCTCGAGCGTCATCGGCCCCTCCGGCACGAGCCCGTAGCGCAGCTCCAACACACGCCGCTCCCGCCAGGGAAGCATCGCCAGCACGCGCTGCAGATCCTCGTCCCGGATACGCCGCGCCACAACCTCGAGCGGCGGGTCCGAGTCGTCCTCGATGAAATCGCCGAGCTCGGCAGGGTCGCCGTCGTCGGAGCCGACCGGTGTCTCGAGCGACACCGGCTCCTGCCCGAGCTTGAGCAGCTCCTCGACTTTCTCCGGCGGCATCTCGACCGCTTCCGCCACTTCCTCGGTGGTGGGATCGCGGTTCAGTTTCTGCGCTAGGTCACGCCGCGCCCGCAGCACTTTGTTCAACCGCTCGACCATGTGCACCGGGATCCGGATCGTGCGCGACTGGTCGGCGAGCGCACGCGTTATCGCCTGCCGGATCCACCACGTGGCGTAGGTCGAGAACTTGTAACCGCGTCGCCAGTCGAACTTCTCGACCGCGCGGATCAGACCGACGTTGCCCTCCTGGATCAGGTCAAGGAGCGTGAGCCCGCGCCCCGTATAGCGCTTCGCGATCGACACGACGAGACGCAGGTTGGCCTCGATCAGGGCGTTCTTGGCCGCCATGTCGTTGCGCTCGACGCGCTTGGCGAGCCGCACCTCGTCCTCCTTGGTCAGGAGCGGCACGCGCCCGATCGCTCGCAGATAGAGGCGAACGGCGTCCTCGGATGCCTCTTCCGTCGCAGGTTCGACAAGACCCGAGGTGACCACGCCACCCTCTTCGAAGAGGTCCGGCACCCCCTCGGT
Organism: bacterium HR41; assembly: GCA_002898855.1. Taxonomy (GTDB): domain Bacteria; phylum Actinomycetota; class Thermoleophilia; order Solirubrobacterales; family Thermoleophilaceae; genus Thermoleophilum. The sequence continues at coordinate 3,999 of BEIR01000112.1, read as the reverse complement.
CGCCTCGAGCCGCTCCTCGTGCGGCTCGCCGATCGCTTCCTCGCTGTCCCACTCGTCGCCGACGTCCGGTCGGGCCAGCTCCTCGGGTAGCTGTTCCTCGGCGGGTCCGCGACCGTTGGCGAGGCGCTCGCGCGCTGGCTGTTGCTGCGCTCGACGGCGCGGCGTTGTGGTCGAACGGGCGGCGCGCTGGTTGCGCTTGACCTTCATCGCGTGCGACTCCCGAGCATGCGGTCGAGCGCGGCGAGCAGTTCCTGACGCTCGCGCACGAGCTGCGCGCGCTCCTCCGGCGCCAGCCGCGGTGGTGCCGCCGTGAGCCGCCGTTCGACGGCACGCAGTTGGAGTTGCAAGAGCTGCGTTTCGAGCAGAGCTTCGTCGCTGCGGCCGCGCGCCTGCGCTGCATGCACGACTTCGGTCATCGCTTTCGCGATCGCCGCCCCATCGCGCTCGGCGATAGCGATCGGATCGTCGAACCCGCTCCGCAGGAGGTCGAACAGGCGGCGCCACAGCGGCGAGGCGAACAGGTCGCGCGACGCCCGCTCGAGGGCGGCGCGCCCGCTATCGCCAGCGGCAAGAGCGGCGACAAGAAACTCGCGCTCGGCTGCGTGAGGATCGGGCGCGGGCGGGGTCGGGCCGAGGTGGGCGCCCCCACGCGTGCTCGCGCCCGCGCCTGCTCGATCTACGCCGGCACCGGCGCTTCGTGCGGCTCTTCCCACCCGCCCGCTGCTGGTGCCGCCAGCGGCGGTCGGGCGGGGCCCCGCCAGCGCACGGTGCGTTTCGCGTAAGCGCGCCCAAACCCAGGCTGGTGGAAGCTCGAGCTGGTCGCACAATTCGTCGACGAGCCGGCGAGTGCGGTGTGGCCCTGCGTCCGTGCTAGCGATCAAGCGGAGCGCCTCCTCTGCTGCGCGGTCTCGCGCGTCCGGGTCCTCTGCGTCGGCATCGGCAAGGAGGCGCGACACTTGATACTCGAGCAACGGTTTCGCGCTCGCGACAGCGTTTTGCACGACCTTGGTGGCGCCCTCCGCTACGAGGTCGGCAGGATCCTTGCCAGCGGGAAGGACGGCGATGCGCAGCTCGAGGCTCGCGGCACCGGCGATCTCTCCGGCGCGGCTCATCGCCGCTAGCCCGGCCGGGTCGGGATCGAAGACGAGCACGGCGCGGGGCGCGAGACGGGCAATCTCTGCGAGCTGCTCGCCGGTCAGCGCAGTGCCCATCGCGGCGAGCGTCTCCGGCAGCCCGGCCTGGTGGAGAGCGAGCGCGTCAACGTAACCTTCGACGACGATCACCCGCCCCGCACGCGACGCGGCCGCACGCGCCCGGTCGAGTCCGAACAACGCGCGGCGCTTGCGAAAGAGCTCGGTCTCGGGACTGTTCAGGTACTTCGGGCCGGCGGGGCTGCGGCTCGCGAACGGCCCCGCTGGTTCCCCCGCCCGCTGCGGCGCGCGGTCACCGCTGCCGGCGCCCGTCCCCGCGCTGTCAGCGCCGTCGAGGGTTCGCGCGCCGAAACCGAGGACGCGCCCGCGGCGGTCACAGATCGGGAAGGTGACACGCGCACGGAAGCGGTCGTAGAGACCGCGCTTACCCTGCGAGGCGAGACCGGCTGCGGTGAGCTCGTCGTCGCTGAAACCCTGGCCGCGCGCAGCCGTGACGAGACGATCCCAGGCGTCGGGTGCGAAGCCGACGCGAAACTCCCGCAACACGCGCTCGTCGAGACGCCGCTCGCGCAGCAGATAGCGCCGCGCTCGCTCCGCCTCGGCCGACTCCCACAGCGCACGCTGGTAGTAGGACGCGGCCCGTTCGAGCAGCTCGAACAGGCGCTGGCGCCGCCGCTCGCCGCGGTCGCTCGCCCCCGTGCCCCGCTCGCGCTCGAGTTCGACACCGAAGCGCGCGGCGAGGTGTTCCACGGCCGCGACGAAGTCGAGGGCTTCGGTCTCCTCGACGAAACGGATCGCGTCGCCGCTCGCGCCGCAACCGAAGCAGTAGTAGAGCTTCTCCTCGGCATTGACCGAGAACGACGGCGTGCGCTCGTCGTGGAAGGGGCAGAGCCCCATCCAGCGGCTCCCGACCCGCCGAAGCTCTGTGCGCTCACCGACCAGCGCGACCATGTCGATCGCGTCGCGCAACCGGTCGAGCGATGCGCGGGTGAAAGGCATCGACGCCGGGCCGCGCCCGCTAGAACCCCTTCGGCACGGCCAACTCCTCGAACGCGCGGATGGCGAAGCGATCGGTCATACCGGCGAGCCAGTCGATCACCCGGTCGGCCCGGTCGGCACCGGGCGCCAGCGCCGGCGGAGGATTCTCGACGTAGTAGTGGAACAACGCTCGCAGCATGCGCTCGATGCGCGGCTGCTCCCGTTGCGCCTCGTCGCCCAAGTAGACGCGCTCGAACATGAAGGCGCGCAAGCGCGCCATCGCCGCGCCGACCTCCTCGCCCTGCACGATGTCGCCGGCTCGTGCCGAATGGTCGATGAGGTCGCGCACGAGCGTCTCGATGCGCTCGGAGCCGGTCTCGCCGAGCAGCGCGATCTCTTCCGCCGGCAGCTCCTCGCGGCGCAGCACGCCCGCGCGCAGAGCGTCGTCGATGTCGTGGTTGATGTAGGCGATGCGGTCGACGAGCCGCACGATCTTGCCCTCCAGCGTGCTCGGCTCTTCAGGCCCGGTGTGGTGCAGGATGCCGTCGCGCACCTGGGCTGTGAGGTTGAGCCCCTGCCCGTCGCGCTCGAGAACGTCGACAACGCGCAGCGAGTGCTCGTTGTGGCGGAAGCGGCGGCCGAAGTGCTGGCGGGCGCACTCGTCGAGAACCGCCTCGCCGATGTGGCCGAACGGGGCGTGGCCGAGATCGTGGCCAAGGCAGATCGCCTCGGTGAGATCCTCGTTTAGACCGAGCGCGCGCGCGACGTTGCGGGCGATACCGCACGTCTCGAGCGTGTGCGTGAGGCGCGTGCGGTAGTGGTCGCCCTCGGGAGAGATGAAGACCTGCGTTTTGTGTTTCGGGCGACGGAACGCTTTCGAGTGGACGATGCGGTCGCGATCGCGCTGGAACGGTGTGCGGTGGGTGGAGTCGGGCTCGGGGCGCAAGCGGCGAGCCGGGTACGAACGCTGCGCAAGAGGCGAGAGCAAGAGATCCTCGGCACGTTCGATGCGCTCGCGGAAGCGTTCGCCGCGAATCGAGATCTCGCCGCTAGCCGCTGTTGGAGGGTGCTTCTGCAAGTTCACTGGCGCCTGTGCCACTGCCAGATGATCGCAGCTGGTCGGGCCGGCATCCTCGCGCTGCTCGCGCCGTGCGCCCTCCTCTCCGACGCTAGGCGACCCTCCGCAGCTGGACGTGGGCGTGGTGTTCGACCATCGCCGCTAGGGCACGGTCGACACGGGCGAGCACCTCGGGCGGCGCCTCGGGAGCTTCGCGCAACGGGCGGGCCAGCGCTTGCACGGCGAAGGTGTGCTCGGCAACCCCGAAGGCGAGCCCGTGACGGGCGCAGCGCTCGCAGACGATTCCACCGTCGCCGGGCGAAAAACCAGCGAGCGGAAATGTTCCCGGGCCGTCACGCAGCGCGCGCCCGCAGCTTGCGCAGTGCGCAAGCTCGGGTGCGAAACCGGCGGCGAGCATCAGCTTGAGCCGAAAGGCGAGAGCGAAGCTGCGGCTGGCACGCTGCGGCTCGCCGTCGAGCAGCGCCAGCGCGTTCGCGAGCAGGTTGTAGGCGGGGCGGTTCGGGTCTGCGGCATCGAGCAGCCGCGCTGTCGCTTCGGCGCTCTCGAGCGCGCAGCGCAGGGCTTCGCGGTGCTCGCGCAAGCGCGCGTGGGCGCACACCGTATCGACGCTCGAGAGCGTGTAGAGATCGCTGTTGCCCGGGCGCAACACGAGCTGGGCGCGCACCAACAGCTCGAGCCGACCGGCGCGCCGTGAGCGCGCTCGGCGCACGCCTTTGGCGATCGCCGCGATCCGCCCGAGTTCGCGCGAGTAAAGGTGCAGGACGCGGTCGGCCTCGCCGTAGCGGATCGACC
>BEIR01000111.1 GCA_002898855.1 bacterium HR41 | reverse complement strand
ACGGCTCGGCGTGGGCTCGGCCTGGCCCTGGTATTTGGAGCCGACCTCGGCGGAACCGTAAGGCCGCTCGACAGGGCGATCCATACGCATGAACGAGAGCTGGCCGATCGGCATTCCCTGGTAGATGGTGATCGGGAGATTCGCGACGTTCGAGAGTTCGAGGGTCAGGTGGCCCGAGAAACCGCAGTCGACGAAGCCCGCTGTCGAGTGGATGAGCAAACCGAGGCGTCCGAGCGAACTCTTACCTTCCAGGCGGGCGACGAGGTCGTTGGGGAGCGTCACCCGCTCGAGCGTTTGAGCGAGGACGAATTCGCCCGGGTGGAGGATGAACGGCTCGTCACCGTCCACCTCGACCAGTTCGGTCAGGTCGTCCATCGGCGAGCGCACGTCGATGTAGGGGTAGCGGGCGTTGTGGAAGACGCGGAAGCGACGATCGACGCGAACGTCGACGCTCGACGGTTGGATCATCGACTCGTCGAACGGTTCGATCACTATCCGTCCCGCCGCGATCTCGGCGCGAATCGTGCCGTCGCTGAGGACCATCGGCGCGAGTGTACGGGAGCGACGCGAGCGAGGTGAAGTTCGCTCGGCCGAGTTGTGGGCGGGGCCGGGTGGACGGTCGGTCAGCTCTTCGCTGCTGCGCTCAAGGCGCGTCCGGCAGCGCCGATAGCTGAGGTGAGATGGCTCGCGGCAGGGAAAAGCGGGACGAGCGGCACGAGATCAAGCACGTGATCCTGCCGAGCGGCAAAGCGGTCGAGGTCGTTTACTTCCGCAGCAAGGGCGGCGACGGTGCGGAAGACCGAGCGCTCCATATCTGCATCGGTTGCGGCAGCCACCTCGTCCAGCCGATCGAGTGGGAGGAGAGCGGACCCGAGCACTGGCGTGTGCTGCTGTGGTGCCCGAATTGCCACCTGCACCGCGAGGGAGTTTTCAGCCAGGCAGCGGTCGAGGAGCTCGACTCCGAGCTTGAGGCGGGCGCGGAGCAGATCTACCGCGACTACCGTCGGCTGGTGCGCGCGAACATGGCCGAGGAAGCGGACCGTTTCGCCGAGGCGCTAGCACGCGATCTGATTCTGCCCGAGGACTTCTAAGCCACAACGTTGCCACGGCGTACGCGGTGGCGCGGTCCTTACGGACCCGGATCGGGCTATCCAGAGCGCTCGACCACGCCGCGGGCGATGAGGTGCAACAGCTCGCGCGCGGGTGACGAGAGGGAAAGCTCGTCGAGAGCCGCGAAGGCGTCGGCGAGTTGCTTCTCCGCCTCGGCGCGCGTTTCCTCGACGGCGCCGGTGGCGACCACCGCCCCGCACACCTCCGCCACCAACTCCCGCACGGCCTCGTCGCGGCCATCGTCATGGGCGCGATCCGTGTGCCGAGCGGCAGCGAGGGCGCGCACCGTACGGGCGAGTGCGGCGTCGCGTTCGAGCGCGATGATGAGCGGGAGGGTCACGATGCCCTCGAGCAAGTCGCCCGCGCGGCGCTTGCCGGTAGCTGCGGACTCACCCACGAAATCGAGCAGGTCGTCTAGCAGCTGGAACGCCACACCGAGACCGCGGCCGAAACGGCCGAGGGGTTCCGCCCACCCGGGAGCGCCGGCGAGAGTGGCGCCGATCGCGCAGGCCGCCTCGAAGAGGCTCGCGGTCTTCAGCCGGCAACGCTCGAGATAGCGCTCGCGCCCGACGCGCAGGTTGCCGAGGTCGGCGCGTTGCAGGAGTTCTCCGGTGACAAGATCGCTGGCAGCACGACTCAGGTAGCGGACGGATTGCGCGTTGCCTGTCGAGACGAGCTCGCGAAAAGCGCGCGCGAAGATCAGGTCGCCGAGGACTATCGCGAATTCGCGTCCATAGGCAGCGAACACGCTCTCTCGCCCCCGCCTGAGGGGCGCGCGGTCGAGGACGTCGTCGTGGACGAGCGTCGCGGTGTGAAGAAGCTCGACCGCGACCCCCGCCGCAACGAGCTGATCGGGTCGGCCGGCCTGTGCCGAGCTGTGTCGCGTGGCCGGTCGAACCGCAGGGCCAGCGAACGGAGCGCCGGCCGCAGGGTCAGTTTGGCGAGGCGCCGGGCGGGCCACGTCGGCGGCGACAAGCAGCAAGAGCGGGCGCAACCGTTTGCCGCCGGCGGCGACGGTCGAGCCGAAGGCCGGCCCGAGGGGCGGCTGCTCCGCGGTCGCCAGGTCGGCGAGCCGCTGCTCGACAGAGGCGAGCAGTTCGCGCACCTGTGGGCCGGCCTGGTCGAGAACGGCACCGACGGTCGCCTGGGAAGTCAAGGACGCACCCCGTAGTGGATCGCGATCATGCCGCGCGCGGTCTCGATCCAGCGCACCTGCGCGAGTCCACTCGCGGCAAGACGGGCGGCCAGCTCGGGCGGTGGCGGAAAGCGTCGGACCGAGGAAGGAAGGTAGGAGTAAGCGTCGCGATCGCCCGCTACGCGACCGAGAAGCGGCACGAGACGTTCGAACCAGAGGCTGTGCACCACGTGGCCAAGTCCCTTGCGCGGCCGCGAGATCTCGAGGATTACGACGCGTCCGCCGGGGCGCACTACGCGTACGAGCTCGGCGAGGCCACGGTCGAGGTCGGCGAAGTTGCGAACGCCGAAAGCGACGGTGACCGCGTCGAACTCGCTATCCGGGAACGGCAGGTCGAGGGCGTTTCCTTCGCGCCAGTCGATGGCGTCGCTTTTACGGCGCGCGACCGCGAGCATCTCCGGCGAGAAGTCGAGACCGACGACCCGCCCGGTCGGACCGACACGGCGCGCCAGCGCCAGGGCGAGATCGCCGGTTCCCGTCGCCACATCGAGCACTGCGGATCCAGGTCCGATCGCGGCCAGGTCGGCGGCCCGCTCGCGCCAGCGGGCGTCCAGACCAGCGGTCATCACGCGATTCATGAGGTCATAGACGCGCGCGATGCGGTCGAACATCGACCGCACCTCGCCCTCGGGAAGACGGCCGGCGCCGGGGCGCGGGCGTGCCAAGCCGCCTACTCCTTCTTCGACTTGAGCGAGGCTACGAACTTGACGAGCTCGTTGAACTCTTCCGGCTTGCGATCGCGCAGGCTCTTGAACGATGGCATCGGTGCCGTCGGGTTGACGAGCGTGCGGGCGATCGCGTTGGGACCGAGACGGTCGCCGATGTGGGTCAGGTTCGGACCGAGGGTGTTGCCGTTCTCGCCTACCTTGTGGCAGCCGAGGCAGCCCGACGCCGCCATTACCTCGGCGCCGCGCTTGTACTGGGGTGCCACCTTCATGTCGATCTCGGTCGGCGAGCCGGCGAGCGCACCGAGCACCGTGAGGTACGCCATCGCCGCGATCGTCACGATCCCTGCGGTGGTGGCGATCGGGCGGCGGAGCGGGTGGCGCTCAGGATTGCGGTCGATGAATGGAAGCAAGAACAGCAGGATCATGCAGATCGTCGGGATGCCCACGGTCGCGACAAAAACGAGCTCCGGGGGCTTGACGATCCGAAGCAGCTCGAACAGGAAGAAGAAGTACCACTCGGGTCGCGGCACGTAGGTGGTGGTAGTGGCGTCGGCCTTGGGCCCGAGCTCGGCGCCGAGCATCAGCGACATGAAGATGATCACGGCGAGCACGATGCACGCCATGACGCCGTCCTTCGCCACCGCATAGGGGAAGAACGGTTTGCCCTGCTCCTTGAGGAGGGCGTATTCCTTCAGGTACTGCTCGCGCTCGCGCCGGTTCACTTCCGTCGAACTCCGGTGTTCACAGCTCGCGCTTGGCGAGTTCCTTCTTCTTCGCCTTGACCCAGGGCGGAGCCGTCGTGCCGAGCTTCGCGACGAGGTACAGATGGACACCGATCAGGGCAGCGATAAGGCCCGGGATCAGCATCATGTGGATCGCGTAGAAGCGGCTCAGCGTGCTCGCGTTGAACTCCGCGCCGGCCCGCAGGAAGTCTGCGAGGTAGGGCCCGAGGATCGGCCCGGAAGCGTTGATGTTGACGCCGACGACGGTGGCCCAGTAAGAGCGCTGGTCGAACGGCAGAAGGTATCCGGTGAAGCCCATCGCCATGGTCAGGATCAAGAGCACGACGCCCACGATCCAGTTCAACTCGCGCGGGTACTTGTAGGCACCGAAGAAGAAGGTGCGCCCCATGTGCAGGAAGATCAACACGATCATCACCGTCGCACCCCAGCGGTGCATGCCGCGCACGAACTCGCCGAGGAAAACCTCGTTGGTGATCCGCGACGCCGACTCGTACGCCCGCGAGGGATCGGGCTCGTAGTACATCGCAAGGAAGACGCCCGTCACGGCCTGCGACAGGAAGGCGAACATCGTCGCAGAGCCGAGCGTGTAGAACCAGTTGATGCCCTTGAGGACCTTGCGGAAGAGGAACCCTCGGAGGAAGGGGCTAAGACCTACGCGCTCCTCCACCCATGAGGTGACGCCCACGCCTGCCTTGCGCGCCTGGTCGGGGATGGTCGGGCGCGCCGGGCGACCCTGATCGTCGACCAGCTCGTTCGGGCGCGGCGGAGCCGGCCGGGCGAACTTGGGCAGCGGCGGTGTCGGAGCTTTCATATCGTGGGTCTCGACGGGTATAGGTACTGCCAGAGACCGTCCAGGTGGTTGGACGGGTCGCGCGGCGAGAAGCGCTCGAGTTTCGAGTTCAGCGAGAAGCGGTCGCCGACCTCGACGCGACCGTTGCGCACGCGCGTGTAGAAGCGGTCGAGCGGTCGCACCGGCGGGCCACCGAACACTTTGCCCTGGAAGTCGTAGACGCCGCCGTGGCAGGGGCAGATGAAGCGCTGCGACGCCGACACGTAACGGACGGGGCAGCCGAGGTGCATGCAGCGGTTAGAGATCGCGACATAGGGCTGGTCGGAGTTCGCCTCGCCGTCGATGCGCGGGTTGTAGCGGCGAACATAGATCGTGGTGCGGCCAGCCTCGCCGATCTCCGGAACGATGTTGATGACGCGCGGGACGTAGTCGGTGTCGTTGAAATCTTCCTCGGGGCCGATGTCCTGCCAGCGACTCGGCTCGGTGCGCTCGAAGATTGGCCCGAGAGCGAACCCAAGCGTGGGCAGAGCGAAGGCAGCAGTCGCAATACCACCGGCGGCGACAGCTGTACCCGTCATGAAAGCGCGCCGGGTGACTGTCTCGCCTTCGAAGGCCCCGGGGATCCCGCGGTCCTTGGT
>BEIR01000110.1 GCA_002898855.1 bacterium HR41 | reverse complement strand
GCTTCACCGGCAGGCCGAGCTCCTCGGCGATCGCCAGCGCGATCCCACCCTTGGCGGTGCCGTCGAGCTTGGTGAGAACGATGCCGGTCACGGCGCAGGCGTCGGCGAAAGCGCGCGCTTGGCGGAGCCCGTTCTGACCGGTCGTGGCGTCTATCACGAGCAGTGTCTCGTGCGGCGCGCCGGGCAAGCGCTCGCCGATCACGCGCCGCACCTTCGCTAGCTCCTCCATCAACGGAGTGCGCGTGTGCAAGCGCCCGGCGGTGTCGACCAACACGACGTCCACGGCGCGCGCACGCGCCGCCTCGATCGCGTCGTAAGCGACCGACCCCGGGTCCTGGCCCGGGCTGCCGCGCACGATCTCGGCTCCCGCCCGCTCGGCCCACACCACGAGTTGGTCGACGGCGGCGGCGCGATAGGTGTCGGCTGCCGCCAGCAGCACGCGCGCACCGCACTCGCGGCGCAGCGCCGCGGCGAACTTGCCGATCGTGGTCGTTTTGCCCGTGCCGTTGACGCCGACGAACATCACGACAGCCGGCTGCGCGCGCAGATCGAGGCGGGTGTCCGCCCCGGCGGGCACCAACGCCGCGGCGATCAGGTCACGCAGACGCGCAGCGATATCGCCGCCGTCGACATTGCCGGCAGCCACCTCGTTTTCGAGCTGCTGGACGAGCCGGGCTGTCGCAGGAACGCCGACGTCGGCCCTGACGAGCGCCTCCTCCAGGCGCTCGAAGAGAGCGTCGTCGACGCGGCCGAGGACGCTCGCGCCGAGCTCGCTCTGCAGCGCCTCGCGGGTCTTGCGCAGGCTCTCTCGCAGGCGCGCAAACAGGCCTTTGCCGCCCGCGCGTCGCGCATCCCGCTCGCGCGGCCCCACTCCCGCCGGCAAAAGCAGCGCCTCGCTCCACTCGACCGCCATCGCGGCCGGCAGCTTACGCGCTGTGCGTGGGTCGCGCGACCGCAGGGAACCGCTACCGGCAGGCGAAACCAAGGGGGACCCCGGCAGCGCAGCCGCACACGGTGCCCTGCCGGGGCTCGCTCCCCTCAGCGGTGCGCGGAATGCCGCGCAGACCATCTTTCGGCGCTGGCGAGCGCAGCGCTGAGCCAGCGGCGGCGGGACGGACGCAAGTTCGGCCGCCGCTCGCGTCAGTGCGCCGATCGGCCGGTCGCGTGCCGGCGCGCGCTCAGGCGGACCGGGCAGCCGCTTGGAGCTCCTGCTGCGGGCGGCCGCGCAGCCGGCGCGAGACGACCCGCGAGATGCCGTCGCGCCCCATCGATACGCCGTAGAGAGTGTCGGCGGCGTCCATCGTGCGCTTCTGGTGGGTGACGACGATGAACTGGGCGCGGTCGCTGTAGCGGCGCAGCAACGCGAGGAAGCGCTCGATGTTGACGTCGTCGAGCGCAGCCTCGACCTCGTCGAGGATGTAGAACGGGCAGGGCCGAGCGAGAAACACCGCCATCAGGAAAGCCAGCGCCACGAGCGACTTCTCGCCGCCCGACAGCAGCGACAGGCGACGCGTGGCTTTGCCCGCCGGGGTCACCTCTACCTCGACGCCGGGCTCGCGCTCGACACCGTGGTGCTCGGGGACGGTGGGCGCGCCCTCCCCCTCGCTCTCGTCACCACCCTGCGCCGCATCGCGGTCGGCGCCCGCGCCCGAGGTTGGCGCAAGCGGCTGCGGCCCGACTTCGGCGTCGACCAGCCGCAAGCGCCCGCGCCCGCCGGGAAACAGGTGCGCCACCACTTCCTCGAAGTTGCGTGCCGCCGCTTCGAAAGTGGCGCGGAACCCCTCGCGGATCATGCGGTCGGTTTCCGCGATCACGCGATCGAGCTCAGCGATCGCGTCCTCGAGATCGCGGCGCTGCGCCTCGAGCTCCTCGAGCTCCGCGCGCGCTCGCTCGTACTCCTCCTTGGCGAGCGGGTTGACCGGTCCGAGCTGGGCGCGGCGACGTGCGAGGCGCTCCCGTCGCTTTTCGAGCTCGGCGCGTTCCTCGGCTGCGAGCGGGTCGGTGCGCGCGGTGGCGTCGAGCTCGAGGCGGCCCGCCACGGCGGCGAGCTCGTCGCGCGCGGCCACCACCGCGTCACCCGAGCGCGCCGCCTCGACTCGCGCCGCCGCGAGTTCCTCCGACGCCGCGCGCGCCGCGCGCTGCAGTTCGCTCTCGCGCGTCGCCAGGTCGCGCAGGCGCCGGCTCGCAGCGCCCTCGTCGCCCTCGTCGGTGCGCAGCACCGCGGCAAGCCGCTCGCTGCGGCGCCGCAGCGAGCCCTCGAGCCGTTCGAGCGCTGCCGCTACCCGTGCCGCCGCGGTCGCGACTGTCTCGTGGCGCTGGATCGCACCGCGTGCCGTCTCGAGCTCGCGTTCGGCACGCCGCTGCGCCGCCGCGCGCTGCTCTAGCTCCACCCGCAACGCCTTCAGCTCGGCCGCGATCTCGGCGCGGCGCACGCCGTCAGGGCCTTCGTCGGCGGGCGCCCGCCGCCGTTCCTCGAGCGCCCACTCGAGCCGCCGCACGTGTTCGCGCTCGACGCTGCGAGCGCGGTCGCGCTCGCGCAGCTCGATCTCCAGCTCGTCCCGCCGCCGCTCGATCTCGTCGACGGCACGAGCGGCGGCTTGCACGGCCTTGGCGACGGCGTGTTCACGCTCGGCCGCGGCTTGCGCAGAGCGCGCCAGCTCGTCGCGACGGCGGCGCTCCTCGAGCACTCGCTCGGCGCCGCCGCGCACCACCCGCGCGACCGCGCCGGTGCGGCCATCGAGCGACTCTCCCTCGCGGGTCACAGCGAGCCCGCCGAAATCCGCAGGGACGGCGGCGAGCGTGTCGACGACCCACACGTCGGCAAGGGCAGCGTCGACGAAGGCGGCCAGCTCGGGCTTCGCCTCGACTCGCTCGCGGAGGGCGACAGCGCCGGGACACGGCGGCTGCTCGCCCGCGGCCGCGCGGCGCGCGCGACCAGCGACGACCGCCTGCGCGCCCGCCGGGGTGCGCTCTCCGGCGAGCAGTGCGAGCGCTTCGTCGAGCGTGGGGACGACGGCAGCATCGAGCAGCGCGCCTAGCGCGGCCGCTAGCGCTAGCTCGAACCCGGGTGCACAAGCGATGCCCTCGATCACGGTCGCGCGACCGGCGAGCGGTGCGCCGGCGCGTGCGAGGAACTGGTTGACCGCGGCGAGCTCGCTCCCGACCTGTGCCGACTCGCGCCGCGCCGCCGACAGCTCGCGCTCGGTCGCTCGCAGCCGCTCGCGCGCTCGGTCACGCTCGGCTACGAGCGCCCGGCGCTGCTCGTCGAGAGCGGCGAACGCCCGCTCGGCAGCGGCGAGCTGCTCGCGCGCTGTGTCGAGCTCGCGTTCGAGCTCGGCGAGCTGCTCGCGCTTGCGCTCCTCGCGACGGGCGTCGAGTTCGGCGAGCTCGCGCTCGAGCTCGGCGATGCGCTGCTCGGTCTCGGCGCCGTTGCGCCGGGCGAGGTCGCGTAGCTCCTCCTCGAGCTCGCCGATCCGCGCCGCGGTCAGCTCGCGCCGCTCACGGGCCGCGCGTTCGCGCTCTCGCAACAGCTCGACACGCATCGCGACCCGCTCCGCCGCCCCCTCGAGAGCGTGGACGCTCGCCTGCGCCGCCTCACGTCTTTGGGCGCGCGCAGCGAGCTCGCGCTCGCAGCGGGACCGCTGCTCGCCGATCGCCGCAAGCTCCTGCTCGACGCGCGCGAGCGCTGCCCGCGCCGCGCGCTCGCGCTCGCTAGCGCGGGCTGCCCGCTCTTCCGCGGCGCGGAGCGCGTCGCGGGCGAGCTCGTAGCGCACCTCGAGCTCCTGGCGCTCGAGGCGCGCGTGCTGCTCCGCCGCCTCCGCCTGCCGGCGCAGCGGTCGCAGCCGCGTCCGTGCCTCGCGCTCGATGTCGAGCAAGCGCTCGAGGTTGGCGCGCGTGCGCTCGAGCTTCAGCTGGGCGCGGTGGCGGCGCTTGCGGTGCTTGCCGAGCCCCGCCGCCTCCTCGATCACCAACCGGCGTTCGCGCGGTCGCGACATCACGATCTGCTCGACGCGGCCCTGCGAGACCACCGAGTGCATCTCTTTGCCGAGACCGGTGTCGGACAGCACCTCGAGGACGTCGGCAAGTCGACAGCGAGCGCCGTTGAGGCGGTACTCCCCCTCGCCGGAGCGGTGGAGCCGGCGCACGATCGAGATCTCGCTGAAATCGGATTGGAGCCGCCCGTCGGAGTTGTCGATCACGACCTCGACCTCGGCCACCGACGCCGACGGAACGCCCGCCCCGCCGGCGAAGAGCACGTCACGCATCGTCTGGCCGCGCACCGCGAGCGGGCTCTGTTCGCCAAGTGCCCACAGCACGGCGTCGGTGATGTTCGACTTGCCCGACCCGTTGGGCCCGACGATCACCGAGATGCCCGGTCCGAACTCGAGGCGGGTGCGGTGGGGGAACGACTTGAACCCTTTGAGGGTGAGCGAGCGCAGGTACATCGCGGGTCGGCCCCCGACAGATCAGCTCTCGTCGTCGCCCCGAGCGCAGGCGGCCAGGCGGTCGTCATCGCCACGCCCCCAGGCCGAGAGCTCCTCCTGGCGCTCGAGCTGCTCCAGCGCTGCCAGTGCGGCTTCCTGCTCGGCCGCCTTCTTGCTTCGCCCGCTGCCGCGCCCGAGCACGCGCCCCCCGGCGGTGGCGGCGACACGGAAGCGCCGCCGGTGGGGCGGCCCCTCTTCCTCCTCGACGCAGTACTCGACGGTCTCGGCGCGGCGCGCCAGGCGCTCCTGAAGCAACGACTTGAAGTCGAAAGGCTGTTCGATCGCACGCTCGATCTCTTCGGCAAACGCCGCGAGCACGGCGGCACGCGTGCGCTCGAGCCCGAAAGCCAGGTAGCAAGCCCCGATCGCCGCTTCGCAGATCGACGCGAGCACGCGCTCGGACTCGACCAGCGCCGCGACGGCACGCTGCTGCTCGGCGGGGGCTTCGGCGCGCAGTCGCTCGTCGACTGCGAATGCCCGCGCCACGCGCGCGCAGGCGCTACCGCTCACCGCTTGGGCGCGGAGCTTGGTGAGCCGCCCCGCGCCGTACTCGCCGAATCGCGGCAGCAGATACGTCGACACGGCGAGGCTGAGGACGACGTCGCCGAGAAACGCAAGGCGTTCGTAGGAGTCGGCGCGCGTCGGCGCCCAGGAGGCGTGCGTGAAAACCTGGCGGTAGAGGTCGCGCGGGAGCTCCTCGAGCAGAGCAGCGAGTGGATGTTCGGAGGTTTCGTGCTGGCGCCGATCGTCTTTCCGGGCGCGGC
>BEIR01000109.1 GCA_002898855.1 bacterium HR41 | reverse complement strand
GGCCGCTCGTCGCTGCCCCCGCTGGCCGCCGCCGAGCCGTCGCTCGCCGCTTACGGCCCAGGCGGGATGGCCGTCGTCGCCTTCGCTTAGGGTTTCGCTGGAGAGCATGAGTGCGAGCGACACGCGCAAGCAGATCCTCGAGACGATCGACCGTCTGCTGGCCGACGTTCCCGCGTTTCGGCGCCTGCGGCTCGTGCTGCAGGTCACGCTGCGCGCCCGCGGCGGCGACGCGCCGATCTGGCGCGTCGAGCTGCCCGCCCGCAAGGTGGTGCGCGAACCTGCGCCCGATGCCCGCCTGTACGTCGAGATGGCGCGCGAGGAGTTCAACCGTCTCGCTGGCGCCGGTTTTCACGATTGGGCCGAGTCTTTCCAGCGTGGACGCGTGCGCGTGACCGGCGATTCGGCTGTCGTGAGGTTGCTGGGCGAGGTGGGACGGCGCGCGCTGGCGCGTGCGCCGGCGGGCCGCACGTCACGCGCGGGGGCTGGTTGAGCGGAACGGTCCGCGAACTCTCGCGCGACGACCTCCCGGCCGTGGCGGCGCTGTACGAGCGCGTGATGCGCTCGGGTGCGAAGCAACCGGCACCGGGGCTCGTCAACTACTTCGAGCGGCTCCTTTTCGGGCCGCTCCGCCGCGAGGGCGTGGAGCCGCTGGTGTACGTGCGCGAAGACGGCCGAGTTGTCGGCTTTCTCGCCGCCTACGCGCGGCAGCTGGCGTCGGCCGACGGACGGCGTTTGCTGCTGGGCTGCTCGGGCCAGCTCGTGAGCGACCCCGACGCGCGCCTCCCCGGTGTCGGGGTTGTCCTCCTCAGGCGGTTCCTTGCCGGCCCGCAGGATCTGTCGATAACCGACGGTGCAACGGTCGCGGTGGCAGAGATGTGGCGGCGGCTGGGTGGCCGTGTTCGCGCGCTCGAGTCGCTCGTTTGGATCAAGGTGTTGCGACCGGTCAGCGCTGCGTTGCTAGCGGCCCGTACGCGCTGGGGCCGGGGTGCAGCTCCGCCCGGTTCAGCGCGGGGTAAATCTGCGGCGCCGGCAGGGCGAGAGAGTCGCGAGCTCGATGCGGCTGCGCTTGTCGAGCTGTCCGAGCGGCTGCGTGCGCGGTGGCGGTTCGCCCCCGCGCTCGATCTGGCACTCGCCGAGTGGCTGTTGCACGAGTTGGCGCGTTCGGCGCCTGCGCGCGGGCCGTTCGTGGCCCGGCAGGTGACGGGAGCGACAGGTCGTACGGTCGGGGCGTACCTCGCTTTCCTGCCGCGCGGCGGGCGCGCTCAGGCGATCTGTGTGCTGGGCGAGCGCGGCCACGAACGGCGTGTTCTCGACGATCTGTTCGCGTGTGCGCGGGCTGCCGGTGCAGCAACAGTCGAGGGGCGAGTGGAGCCGCATCTGTTCGAGGCGCTCGCTAGCGCGGGCGTGATCATTCGCCCGGGCGAGCGAGCGCTCGTCCACAGCGAGGACGGCGACCTTGCGACGCTCGCCGTCGCCGGCGACGTGCTGATGACCCGCCTCGAGGGCGAGTGGTGGATGGCGCACCACCTCGATCCGCTCCCGGGCTGACCGCGCTGCGCACGGACCCAGCGCCGACGCGCTCGGCGCACGGCCCGGTGCCCCGGGAGGCTGGGTCCGCTCGCAGCGAGCCGCGCTAGATGACCGCTAGGCGCGCTCGAGGACCGAGTCGTCGTAGAGCTTGCGGATCCGCAGCTTGCCCGCGGGAGCGAGATCGAGACAGAGCTCACAGAGCACGCACTCGTCGAGGTTCTCGTCGACGATCTCGATGCCGCTGTCGCCGACGGCGAAGATGTCGACCGGGCACGCCTCGGCGAGTTTCGCCGCGAGCTCGCGATCGCCACGGATCGAGTCGTCGATCTCGACCTGGATGAAGACGCCGTGCAGACGTCGTGCCGCGTCGCTCGCGGAGCTTTGCGCTGCGGCGGTGGCCGCTCCTGTTTCGTGACCGCTCGTCATCGCGCCGTGACCTCCTTGCCGAGCCGTTCGCGCACGAGATCGGGAATCTGCGAGATCTCCTCGGCGACGGTGATTCCCGCGGCCTCGAGGCGCGCGATCTTCTCGGCAGCCGTGTCCTCTTTACCCTCGACGATCGTTCCGGCGTGGCCGAAACTCATGCCCGGCATCTCGTCCATGAAGCGACCGGCCATGAACGCGACGATCGGCAGGCGACAGTCGTTCTCGGTGACGTAGCGGGCCAGTTCCGCCTCCATCCGGCCGCCCGGCTCGGAGTAGATGACGATCGCCTCGGTTTGCTCGTCAGCCTCGAAGAGCGGCAACAGCTCGGTGTAGGTGGAGCCGATGATCGCGTCGCCACCGATCGACACCGCCGTCGACTGCCCGAGACCAGCCGCGGTCAGCGTCGACGAGATTTCGGTCGTCATGCCGCCCGAACGCGACATCACGCCCACCGGCCCCGGCGTGTACGCCTTGGCGGCGTCGCGCGCCGGCCCGCCGATCCCGCCCATCTTGATCACGTCGGGAACGATGATCCCGAGGCAGTTGGGCCCGATGATGCGTGCGCCGCGCATCTCGGCAAGCTCGACCATCTGCGCGACGTCGCGGCGGGGGATGCGCTCGGTGACGATGACGATCAGCTTGATGCCGTTTTCGATCGCCTCGAAGACAGCGTCCTTGCAGAACGCTGGCGGCACCGTTACGACCGAACCGTCGATCGGACCACCGTGGTGCTCGACGCACTGCTCGACAGAGTCGAACACCGGCACGCCGTGCACCGTGCGACCTTTGCGGCCGGGCGTGACGCCCCCGACAATCTTGGCGCCCTTGCCGTACTCGAGGCACTCCTTCGTCAGGTTCACGGCCTCGCGGCCGGTGATGCCCTGAACGATGAACGTCGTGTTCTCGTCGATCAGGATGCTCACGTTCTCGTCCTCCGCTAAGCCGCTGCCGCCGCGCCCTGGATCTTCTCGACCGCGCGCCGTGCCGCCTCGTGCATGGAAACGGAGCGATCGCAGTACTCGACGCCGTAGCGCTGGAGGATCTTGTAGCCCTCGTCTTCCCAGGCGCCGGGGATGCGGAAGATCGCGATCTTCTCGGCCGGGTCGTAGCCCAGCTCGAGGCACGCCTTGATGACGCCGCGCGCGACGATGTCGACGCGCGTGTTGGAGACGATCGACATCATCACCGCGATCTTGTCGACGCCCGGCTTGGTCAACACCAACTTCGCGAGCTCGCAGGCCTTGCGCACAGAGGGGTTGCCGCCGATCTCGCAGTAGTTGGCGGGGCGCCCGCCGTACTTGCGTACGGCGTCGAACAGCGTCAGCGAGCCACCCCCGGCGCCGATCACGAGACCGAGGTTGCCGTCGAACTCGGTGACGTTGCCGGCGACACCGCGGTGGTCCATCGCGTCAACCTCTTCGCCGCGCAGCTCGAAGGGGGTGGGCTCGCGCGCCTGGCGCGTCTCCTCTGGGCGCACACCGAGCTCTTCGAGCAGCCGCTTCTGGCGTGGGCGCGCTTCGTTTTCCATCTCCATGTGCGCGTCGAGCGCGACGAAGCTGCCGTCCTCGAGCTCGCCGAGGGGGTTGATCTCGGCGAGGGTCATGTCGTACTTGACGAACAGCTGCGCGAGCTTGGCGAGGATCTGGGCAGCACGGTTGAGCTGCGAGCCGGTCACACCGACGCGCGCGACGCACTCCTTCGCCTCGAATCCCGAGAAGGGCAGCACGTTCGAGAAGTGCCGGCGGGCGACGTGCTCGGGATGCTTTTCGGCGACCTCCTCGATGTCGATGCCACCCATGTCGGAGAAGATCATCACCGGGCGCTTGCGGATCCCGTCCCACACCACGCCCGCGTAGTACTCCTTCTTGACCTGGGCCTTGGGATCGACCAGCACACCGCGCGGTTTGTGGCCGCGGATCTCGAGCGCCAGAATCCGTTCGGCGTGCGCGGCCGCCTCGTCGGGCGTGTCGGCGAAGGCCACACCGCCCGCCTTCATACGGCCGCCGGTGAGCACCTGCGACTTGATCACCACCGGCCCGCCGATCCGTTCGGCGATCGCGCGCGCCTCCTCGGGCGTGTGCGCGAGGCCGTAGTCGGTTACCGGGATGCCTTCGCGCTTGGCGATGGCGCGGGACTCGTACTCGTAGAAGCGCACTGCGGAGCTCCTCCTAGGCGTTGGCGACAGGCTCGCCCTGCTTGAGGTGCTCGAAGCCGTAGAGCTCGGCTAGTTCTGGGTCCTTGCGCGCGAGCATCTCGGCAAGCGAGACCATCACCTTGCACTGCTTCCAGGTGGCGTCGTCCTGCATCTTGCCGTCGATCATGTGGACGCCCCGCCCGTCCGGGATCGCTTCCAGCACCTTCTTCGCGAACTTCACTTCCTCGACCGGGGGGCTGAACACCTTCTTGGCGATGTCGATCTGCACCGGGTGCAGCGACCACGCGCCGACACAACCGAGCAGGAAGGCGGCGCGGAACTGGTGCTCGCAGCCGACCGTGTCGCGGATGTCGCCGTAAGGGCCGTAGAAGGGCAGGATGCCGGCGGACGTGCAGGCGTCGACCATCCGCGCGATCGAGTAGTGCCATGGGTCCTGCTGGGCAGTGGCGCGCGGCGCGTCCGGGTTGTCGGGGTCGGGGTCCTCGATCACCCGGTAGGCGGGATGGCCGCCGCCGACGCGCGTCGTCTTCATCCGCCGCGACGCGGCAAGGTCGGCGGGACCGAAGCTCATGCCCTGCATGCGCGGGCTGGCGGTCGCGATCTCCTCGACGTTGGTGACGCCGAGCGAGGTCTCGAGAATGGCGTGGACGAGGATCGGCCGCTCCAGCCCGTGCTTGGCCTCGAGCTGGGCGAGCAACCGATCGATGTAGTGGATGTCCCAAGCGCCCTCGACCTTGGGAACCATGATCACTTCGAGGCGATCGCCGATCTCGCCGACCAGCCGCAAAAGGTCGTCGAGCACCCAAGGGCTGTCGAGCGAGTTGATGCGCGTCCACAGCGCACAGTCGCCGAAGTCGACCTCCTTGGCGAGCTTGATCAGCCCCTCGCGCGCCGCCTCTTTGCGATCGGCGGGAATCGCGTCCTCGAGGTTGCCGAGCAAGATGTCGCACTTGCGCGCCAGCTCGGGCAACTTCGAGGCCATCTTCTCGTTCGAGGGATCGAAGAAGTGGATCATGCGCGAGGGCTTGAAAGGAATCTCGCGCAGCGGCTCGGGCGCTCCGATGGCGAGCGGCTGGAAGAACGCTCTCGGGTTTCGCATGGCGAGCGAATGCTATTGACTCGCGGATCAACGCGCGGTCGCGGCGGTTACGATTCGCGCCCCGAACGCCCGCGCGCCTGCGCGGGCGCTGCTACCGGACCACGAGGCACG
>BEIR01000108.1 GCA_002898855.1 bacterium HR41 | reverse complement strand
TGACGCGCGAGACGCCGACGCGGCGGGCGACGTCGTCGATCGTGAAACGTCTGAGACCGAAGTCCTCGACCTGTTCGGCGGCTGCTTGCAGGATCCGCTCTTCGGTCGTCTCGGCGTTGCCGGGAGCGTCGAGCAGCTGATCGACGAGCTCTTCCGCGCCTGGGGAAGTCGCGGAGCTGTCGGTGCCTGCGTTTCCGTTCATCCAGAGAGACCGTACAGCCAAAGTCGTCGGGATACATTCAGACGCATGCTGTAACATGCGTCTTATCGTTTTGCGGCTGTGGTGGGTGGCGAACGATCGGCGCCCGCCGCAAGACTGGTCCGGGGGGTCTCCCGGCGCCGCGAGGCGGAAAACGGACAAGACACAAAGAGCGTGGAGGTGGAAGCGAGTGGCTGAGGCGTTCTTCGCGCAAGCGGCACCCTCGGCGGGCGGAGCGCCGCTCGACCAGCTCGCCGTCCTGGCGGCTGTCTACTGGGGCGGCAGCGCAGCCGTGATCGCGACTTGCGTGCGCTACCGGCGCGGGAAAGCGCGGCCGCTGCGTGTCGCAGGGCGTGTCGTAGGGCGTCTCTTCGGTCTCCCAGGGTGGTCGGCGCTGCCCGTGGCTATTGCGACCGTCGGTCTGCTCGCAGCGATGTGGGGTGGGATGTGGGACATCGGCTACCACATCGACCAAGGGCGCGACACCGGCCCCCTCGGCAACCCCGCCCACTACCCGATGCTGTTCGGCATATTCGCCGCGTTCGCGGCGGGGGTGCTAGCGCTCGGCACCGCCGACCAGCGCGACCGCGGACCCGCCTGGGTCCTGGCCGGCGGCGGCCGGCGCGGGCCCCTCGGCGGCGCGCTGTTGGCCGCCGCGATGCTCTTCGCTCTCGCCGCGCTCTCGCTCGACGACGTCTGGCACCGCATCTACGGGCAGGACGTAACGCTCTGGTCGCCGACCCACTTCGTCTTTCTCTTCTTCGGCGTGCTGAGCGTCGTCGGCATGCTCGTGCTCGTCCAGGAGGGCGCGGAAGCACGCGCCAAGCGCGCTTCAGCTGGCGTCGCTGGGCGGGACGAGAGCCGCGCGGTGGCGCCCACGTTGGCCGGCGCCCGCCGCTGGGCGCGCTGGTTCGGCGCTGCCCAGCGAGCGACGCTACTCGGAGGTCTTCTCTCCGGGCTCGAGCTGTTCCTCGCCGAGTACGACTACGGCGTTCCGCTCTACCGCCAGGTATGGCAGCCGCTCGTGCTCGCGCTCGCCGCAGCGTTCGTGCTGGTGGCGGCGCGCGCGTGGGTCGGGCGTGGCGCGGCGCTGGGAGCTGCCACGGCGTACGTCGCGGTGCGCGGCAGCGCCAGCCTGTTCGCTGGTGCGATGGGAGTGCACACGCCGACGTTGCCGCTCTTTTTCGCCGAGGCACTAGCTGTCGAGGTCGTCGGGTCGCTGCTGCTTTCGCGGCGAGCGGTGCCCGCGCCCACGCGAACGGTTGGGTTCGGCGCCGTCGCCGGCGTCGTCAGCGCCGCGGCCGGCTTCGCCGCTGGCTACGGCTGGTCGCGCGTGGCGATGCCGCTGCCGTGGACAACCGCGCTGCTGCCGGAGGGGCTACTGCTCGCCCTCCTCGGCGGCTGCGCCGGCGGCGTGCTAGGAGCGCTGTTCGCGGCATCGCTGCGCGGCGCGCTGCCGCGGCCGGCGCTGGCACGCGCAGCGTTCGCCGGGGCCGCGGCGCTGGCGGTGGGCGCCTGTGTGGCCGCCTCGCTGCGCACCGTGCCCGACGCCGTGGCGCGCGTCGAGCTTCGGCCGGTCGCAGGATCGAGTGGAGAGGCTTACGTGGTGGCGCGTCTCTCCCCAGCGGCGATCGCGGCCCAGCCGAACTGGTTGTACGTGCTCGCCTGGCAGGGCCGGCGCGACCGTGTAGTCGCGCCGATGGCGCGAGCGGCGGACGGCAGCTATCGCAGCACAAGTCCGGTGCCTCTGGCCGGAACCTGGAAGGCGGCGCTACGCCTGAACGCTGGTCGGGTGCGCGGGGCGGTGTCGTTGCGCCTGCCGGCCGACGCTGGGCTCGACGGCTCGCGGCGCTCGCTACCGGTGAGCTTCACGCGCAGCCAACTCGAGCGGGCGATGCGCGACGCGGCCGGTGCGGCGCTGCCCACTGCGCCCGTCTTCACCCGCGCCTTCGTGGGCGACGAGTGGATCTTCCTGCGCGAGGCACGCGACGTTCCGCCCTGGCTGTGGCAGGCCGGTCTCGCCACGGTTCTGGGGACCTGGGCGGCGATGGCGCTGGCGCTTGCACTTGGCCTGGGGCGGCTCGGTCGGCGCTTCGAGGCGCGCGGCGGAATGAGCAGCGGGGCGCGACCAGCCGGCAGGGGGCAGCTTCGGCACGCCGCGGCCCAGGCCACTTAAGGGGGGCAGCGCGGACGAGCGAGCCGCGTGCGGCGCGCTGCGCGCCGCACGCGCTCGCTCGCCGTTACCCTTCGCGCGACGGTGGAGGCACGCTACGACCCGCACGCGATCGAGGCCAAGTGGCGCGAGCTGTGGGCGCGCGAGCGCACGTGGGAAGTCTCCAACGAACCTGAGGCGCGTCCGAAGCAGTACGTGCTCGAGATGCTCCCCTACCCCTCGGGGGAACCGCACATCGGGCATCTGAAGTGCTATTCGGTGGGCGACGCGGTCGCCCACTTCCGCCGCCGCCAGGGGTACCGCGTTCTGCACCCGATGGGCTACGACGCCTTCGGGCTGCCGGCCGAGAACCACGCCATCCGCACCAGCCAGCACCCGCGCGTATCGACCGAAAAGTCGATCGCCGAGTTCCGCCGGCAGTTCCACCGCTGGGGCGTCTCGATCGACTGGTCGCGCGAGTTCGGCACGCACGAGCCGAGCTACTACCGCTGGACGCAGTGGCTGTTTCTGCGTTTCCTCGAGCGCGACCTCGCCTACCGCCGCCAGGCGGCGGTGAAGTGGTGTCCGCGCGACCAGACAGTGCTCGCCAACGAACAGGTCGTCGACGGCCGCTGCGAACGGTGCGGCACTCCCGTCGAGGCGCGACAGCTCGAACAGTGGTTTTTCCGCATCACCGCTTACGCCGAGCAGCTCCTGCGCGACCTCGACGACCTTGACTGGCCCGAGCACGTCAAGACGATGCAGCGCAACTGGATCGGGCGCTCCGAGGGCGCGGAGGTCGTCTTTCGCTGCGAGGAGCTCGGCATCGACTACCCGGTCTTCACGACCCGTCCGGACACGCTCTTCGGCGCGACGTTTTTCGTGCTCGCTCCCGAGCATCCCGACGTTTTCAAGCTGAACGACTCGCCAGAGGTGCGCGAGTACGTCAACCGCGCGATGCAGGCGTCGCACGAAGAGCGCGGGGCCGCCGATCGCCGCAAGACCGGTGTCGCGCTTGGCCGCTACGTGCGAAACCCGGTCAACGGCGAGCTGATCCCGATGTTCGTCTCCGACTACGTGCTGATGGAGTACGGCACTGGTGCGATCATGGCCGTCCCCGCGCACGACGAGCGCGATCACGAGTTCGCGCGCGAGTTCGGACTTCCGATCCGCGAGGTCATCGAAGGCGGCGAGGACGTCCAGCGCCAGGCCTACACCGGCGATGGCCCGATGGTCAACTCGGGCCCCTTCGACGGCCTCCACAACCGCGAGGCGTACGAGCGGATCGTCGAATGGCTGGAGCGCGAAGGCAAGGGCCGGCGGGCCGTCAACTACCGCCTACGCGACTGGTTGATTTCCCGCCAGCGCTATTGGGGCTGCCCGATCCCGGTCGTCTACTGCGAGCGCGAGTGCGGGATCGTGCCGGTGCCGGACGAGCAACTGCCGGTCGAACTGCCCGACATCTCCGACTACGCACCGAAGGGGCGCTCGCCGCTCGCGGCGGCCGAGGAGTGGGTGCGAACCAGCTGCCCACGCTGCGGGGGCGAGGCGCGGCGCGAGACCGACACCATGGACACGTTCGTCGACTCGTCCTGGTACTTCCTGCGCTACTGCGATCCGCACAACGATCGCGCCCCCTTCGACCGCGAGGTTTTGCGGCGCTGGATGCCGGTCGACCAGTACATCGGCGGGGTCGAGCACGCGATCCTGCACCTTCTCTACGCGCGTTTCTTCTGCAAGGCCCTGGCTGACATGGAGTTGCTCGACGTGCGCGAGCCTTTCGCGCGCCTCTTCACGCAGGGGATGGTCACGCGCGAAGGGGCGAAGATGTCGAAGTCGAAGGGCAACGTCGTCAGCCCGCGCGACTACGTCGAGCGCTACGGCGCCGACACCGCGCGCACCTACGTGCTCTACATCGGGCCGCCTGAACAGGACGCGGACTGGTCGGACGAGGGCATCGCCGGCATCCACCGCCAGCTCGGGCGACTGTGGCGTGTGGCGCGCGAGGTTGCTGACCGCACGCCGCCCTCCGACGCTCCCCGGGGAGAGGCCACACCGCTCTTGCGCAAAGCGCACTGGGCGATCGACAAAGTCACCCGTGACTGCGAGCGGTTCGCTTTCAACACGGCGATCGCGGCCGTTATCGAGCTCGACAACGAGATCTACAGGTACAAGGACGAGCTCTACGAATCGGCCGAAGGGGCATCGCAGCTGCGTTTCGCGGTCGCCACCGCCGGCTCGCTGATCTTCCCGTTCGCTCCGCATCTAGGCGCCGAGGTATACGAGCTCATGACCGGGCGGCGGGTGTGGGAGGAGCCGTGGCCCCAGGCCGACCCGGCGTTGCTCGAGAGCGAAAGCTTCGAGCTCGTGGTTCAGCTGAACGGGAAGCTCGTCGACCGTGTCGAGGCACCGTCGGGCGCGTCGCGCGAGGAGCTAGCCGAGATCGCCCGCCGCTCGCCGAAGCTCGCTGCGCGTCTCGACGGGCGCGAGATCGTCAAGACGGTCGTCGTTCCCGGTCGTCTCGTGAACTTCGTCGCCCGCTGACAGCGGGGAGCGGCGATGGCTGCGCGTCCGGCTGTCGCGGTCGTCGGGCCGGGAGAGGCGACCCCCGCCGAGCTTGCGGTA
The DNA here is from genome assembly GCA_002898855.1 of bacterium HR41. Lineage (GTDB taxonomy): Bacteria > Actinomycetota > Thermoleophilia > Solirubrobacterales > Thermoleophilaceae > Thermoleophilum. The sequence goes on along the minus strand of BEIR01000108.1, from coordinate 379 downwards.
GCCGAGGAGGCGGGGCGTCTGATCGCCGCTGGGGGAGCGATCCTGGTCTGCGGGGGGCTTGGTGGCGTGATGGAGGCAGCCTGTAGGGGAGCGCGCGGCGCCGGCGGCACGACCGTCGGGATCCTCCCGGGCAGCGATCCCCGGGACGCCAACCCGTGGGTGGAGATCGCGATCCCCACCGGCCTCGGCGAAGCTCGCAACGCTCTCGTGGTCCGGGCCGCTCACGCGCTGGTGGCGATCGGCGGGGGCTACGGCACGCTCTCCGAGATCGCGCTGGCGCTGAAGGCGGGCAAACCGGTGTTCGGGCTCGCTACTTGGCGCCTCGAGCGGGCGCTGCCGGATGGCGGAGGCGAACGGATGCTCGCGCCTGGCGTTACCG
>BEIR01000107.1 GCA_002898855.1 bacterium HR41 | reverse complement strand
CCGCGTGACGGTAGCGGCGCCGGCGAGCAACGCGCCCGTGACGAGGAAGATCTGCAGCCCGCGCACGCCGTCGGTGGGCGGGGCCGCGGGGTTGGCGAACGGTCCCTGTCCGGTGGCGGTCAGCCAGCCGGCGAGCGTGCCGCCGACGGCGAGGACGCTCGCCAGCGCGGGAGTGCCGCAGCGCCAGGCGAGCCAAAGACCGAACGCGAGCGGCAGCGTCGCCGGCAGGGCGTTGCGGACCCCGAGCGTCGACGGCTCGGCGGCGAAAACGAGCGCTCCGCTGGCGATCCCGGCAGCGACGAGCGCAGCCACCCCGGCAAGGAGGCGCTGCTTTTGCGGATCTCGCAGCGCCCGCTGCGCAGCTCCGACCTGCTCGCGCCAGCGGGCGAGACGACCGGCACGGAGCGCCAACAAAGCACCTGCGGGCGCGAGCGTCGCGATGCCGGCGAGGTCGGCCGCCCACCACGACATCCACGCCTGCAGCGGTTCGGTGCCGAAAGCGCGCGCCGCCGCTGCCGCGCCGGTGAGAGCGGCGAGCCCGCAACCCACGGCCGCGGCGCCAGCGAGACGGACGAGAACGAGGAAGCGCGGCTGAAGGTCGGCGGGCGGTCCGGCGAGCGCGCGTGCGGCCGCCGCCGCGAGCGCCGGTGCGGCCGCTGCCGGGCCGGCGAAGGCGGCCGCAAGGAGCGGGTCGGTGCCGGCCAGCAGGTTGGCGCAGAAAGCGCCCGCCAAAAGGCCGACGAGCGGCGCAAGCCAGCGGCGCGCCTGCTGGACGTAGAGGGCACCGGCCGCGAGGCCGGTGGGCGGCCAGAGGGTGGCGGTGCCGCCGCTCGGCTCGACCAGCGCCTGTCCGACTGCGGCTACAGCGACGTAAATGAGCGTGTAGACGGCACCGGTGAGGAGGGTCCGGACCGCCGGGGCGGTACGTGCGGTCACGTCCACGGTGTCGGCGTTCCCCGCCGCCACCTTGAGTCCTGCACGGCTTCGTCGAGCGTGTCCTCCGCTTCAGAAGCGACGGTCCCGACCGCGAGACCAGCTCGCGCGTCCTCGCTGGCGGCCGTTCAAACGAGTTTCAGCTCTTCGCGGAACATCGCCTCGCCCTCGAGCGTGCGGTGCACGGGGCATTTGGCGACTATCTGCATCAGCCGCTCCTGCTGCTCTTCGCTCAGATGGCGGGGGAGCTTGACCGTGATGTCGAAGCGCGTCGGTGCACCCCGCTGCGCCGGTTCGTAGTCGACCTCGACCTCGACCCGACCTACATCCCAGCCCTTGCGCTTGGCGTACATCTCGAGCGTGATCGCGCTGCACGAAGCGAGCGCGGCCGCCAACAGCTCCAACGGTGTCGGTCCGCTGTCGCGTCCACCGTTGGAGGGGGGTTCGTCGGCCAAGAAGCGGTGGTGTCGGACCGACACCTCGTGCTGGTAGCCGTCGTCGAGTCTGCGCGCCACTGCTTTCATCGCTTGCACTACCTCCCGCTCGCTGACGCTACGAGATTCCTCGGCACCCGTCCCGCGACCGACAACGAGTTCGCTTCAGGTGCCGCGACCTTCGAAGAGTTCGGGCTGCGGCTCGTCGGCGTAGCGCGCCATCGCCCACACCGCGTCCGAAGCACGGTTGAGAAAGGCGAGCAGCGTGGCGTCGTCGAGCTCGCCCGCAGCGACGAGCGCGGCGACGCGACGCTCCGCGCGCCGCAGCACGGTGCGCGCGAAGTCGAGCCGCGCCGAGAGCTCCGTGCCCCCGGGGATGACGAACTTCGGGGGCAGATCGACGCGCTCCATGTAGCGGTCGATCATCCGCTCGAGTTCTTCGACGGCTTGCGGTTCGATGCGCGACACGCCGGGTTCGAGCCGTGCCGTGGCCGTCGGCGCGGTTGCGAGCTGCGCCCCGCAGACGAAGAGCTGGCGCTGCAGCCAGAGAATGTCGCGGTGCAGTTCGCTGTCGCGCTCGCAGGCGGCGCGGCAGAGGGCGAGCGCCGAACCCGCTTCGTCGACGGTGCCGTACGCCTCGGGGCGAGCGGAGTGTTTCGGCACACGGCCGCCGTACCAAAGGCCGGTGCTGCCGTCGTCGCCTTTGCGCGTGTAGATCTTCACGCCACCGCCTTGCGGTCGTGGGGGTTCGGAGCCTCGTCTTCGCCTGTGTCGAGCGGGTTGAAGACCACGCCCGTCGGAACCTTGGGGTAGAAGAAGGTGGATTTCGGCGGCATCGGCACGCCGGCGGCGGCGATCGCCCGCACCTGGTCGATCGGGGTGGCACGCAACACGAAGGCGACGTCGGCGTCGCCTGTCGCCACCGCTTGCAGGGCGCGCTCGAACCGTGGTGTGTAGGCGATGCCGCGCTTGTTGGCGATGTCGTCGTCGCTCATCTCCAGCGCCCGTCTCAGGATCAGGTGCTCGAGTATCGCCGCGTCGAGTGTGCGCAGAGCGGGAGGCAGGGCGGCGAGAAGGTCCTCTGCCGCATCCTTGCGCAGGGTGGCGACGACGCTGCGGCCGCGCGCACGGTCGACGACGCCGAAGCGCCCGGCCACCCAGTCGCGGGCGCCCTGCCGCGGCCCGTCGGGCAGCGGCGGGTCGCTCTCCTCAAGGTCGAAGAGCTCCTCGAGCGTTGCCCACAGTGCCGTGTGCCGCCGCTCGTCGAGTCCCGAGAGCAGCCGGTGGATGGGGTAGAGCTCGAGACCCGGGTCCGACAGCGGGCACAGGAACATGAGCGTGAAGCGGTGCGGGCCCTCGCCGGCGATCTCGCGTGCGTAGGTGCGTGCCGTTTCGTAGCGGTGGTGGCCGTCCGCGATCAGAAGCTCGTCGCGGGCAGCGAGCGCTGTCAGGCGAGCGACGAGCTCGTCGTCGTCGACGCGCCACACGGTGGTGCTCGTGCCGTCGTGCTCTGCGAAGCGCAGCGTCGCGTCACGCGCGGTGACTGTCGCGAGCGCCGCTCGCGCGGCTCCGTCGGGGTCGGGAAAGACGCTGAAGATCGGCGAGAGGTTGAGGCGTGTCGCGCGCGTCAGGCGCAGACGGTCCTCTTTCGGTCCCGGTTGTGTGCGTTCGTGCGGTCGGATCGTTCCGTCGTGCGGCTCGACACGGACGCGCGCGAAGAAGCCGGTGCGGGTGCGCAGCTGCCCGTCGGGGGCGGTGAAGCGCTGGCGCAGCACCCACAGGGCGGGCTGCGTTTCGCGCACGAGGATGCCCTCGGCGAGCCAGCGCGCGACGGTGTCGGCGGCGCGGGCGTAGGGGTCGTCGCTGGCGCGTTCGGGATGGTCGGGGTCCTCGTGGGGCAGGTCGATGGCGACGACGTTGTGTTGGTTGGTGGCGAGCAGCGCGCGCCGCCAGGCGGGGTCGACGACGTCGTAGGGGGGCGCTACGAGCTCGTCGAGCCGCCCGGCGCGTGTCGGGTCGTAGCGGAGCGCTGGGAAGGCGGTGACCTCGGGCATCAGACCGGCACCCTACCGCCGCTCGCCCGCTGTCCGCGGCTGCGATGGGGACGCCCGCGCCCGCCAGGGGCGGCGCGGCTCCGCCGCGAGCGTAGACTTGGCGCGGCCGGGGCGTAGCTCAGCCTGGTAGAGCGCGCGCTTTGGGGGCGCGAAGTCGCCGGTTCGAATCCGGCCGCCCCGATGTTGGGGCACCGATCGGTGCGCCGAGCGGTACACGTGTTGGCGTGCCGGCGGTGCGCGGATCGGCGCACCGGCCGATCAGTGCCCCGACCGACAAGCCCCCGTAGCTCAGCGGATCAGAGCGAGGGACTTCTAATCCCTAGGTCGCAGGTTCGAATCCTGCCGGGGGCGCTTGGCTCGCGGGGGCGCTTGGCTGCCGGGGGCGCCAGCGTTTGGTGGCCTTGACGATCAGGTACTCCGATTCAATCGCGGCGGTGCCGTCGGTGGCGCGGTTGAAGCGGCTCGCCACGTCGACGATGTCGGCGCGGAAGGCGTCGCGGGTGGCTGGATCGAGCGGTTCGGCCGCCTTGTGGGTTGGGCCGTACCAGGTGAGGAAGAAGTCGGCGTAGTGCTCGGGGGAGAGGAACCCCATGGTGATCTTCCCGTGCGTGAACGAGAGGTCCGACGCGCCGGGCCCGAGCAGTTCGTTTACTCGCTCTTCGCTGCCCCACATGGTGGCCGGTTTGAGCTCCGACGGTGGCGGCGCGTAGCGGGCGACGGTTTTGAACAGCTCGCCAACGAGTCCCTCGGGTGTCCAGTTGATCATGCCGATCGTGCCGCCGGGGCGGGTGACGCGCAGCATTTCGCTGGCTACGCGCTCTTGGTTGGGGGCGAACATCGCGCCGATAGTCGAGAGCACGTAATCGAATTGGCCGTCGGGGCAGGGGAGGTTTTCGGCGTCCCCTTCGACGAAGTCGACCTCGAGACCCTCGGCGGCGGCGCGGCGGCGGGCCACTTCGAGGAGCGCGGGCACGTAGTCGATGCCGGTCGCGTCGCAGAAGCGCCGGGCGGCGGCGAGCGCGACATGCCCGGTGCCGGTGGCGATGTCGAGCACTTTCGCGCCTGGGCGCAGTTGCACCGCCTCGACGAGCAAGTCGGCGAGAGGTACCGTGGCCCAAGCCACTTTGCCGTAGTCGCCGCTAGCCCAAGTCGCCTGCTGCCTGCTCTTGATTTCTTCGAGGGTGGGCATGGTTGACCTCGTTAGCTAGGAGGAGGGAGCGAGCGCACGCCTGGGCTGAGATCGCGGTGCGCGTCCGCCAGCGACGTTAGGTCGACGACCGCGGCGGACAGGCGTGCGAGCACCCACACCGCTGGTTCTTGTAGTCGGTACCCAGGCGAGCGCGGTGGTAAACAAGGCGTTGGCCGCCACTGCGCCCCAAACGCTCGCACGACGTTGACGCGGCGGGCTTGCTCGGCGCCGTGTGGGCGGCGAAGTAAGCTCGCGCAGCTTTCATCGACCAGCCCTCACCACCCATAGCTCTCGCACGCGTACCCGTCGCCGTCGGCGTCGAGGCCGTAGGGGTCGTTGCCGAGCGACGTTACTTCGATCTCCTCGCCGATGTCGCTGCAGTCGAGGTCGACGGCGTCGGGGTCGACGCAGGCGCCGGTGTACTCGTCGGCGCAGCCGTCGCCGTCTTCGTCGCTCGCAGTGCCGAGGACGCCGTAGGGGAGGGGGTAGTTGACGTCTGGAGCCTCGAGCTCAGGTGGAAGGTCGGTCTCGTTGGTCGCAGGGACGGTGACCGTGCGCACCAGCTGCACCGTGCGGGTGCGCGTCACGGTCTTGGTCTCGACGCGGGTAACGGTTTCGGGCAGCGCCCTCTCGCCGCTGTCGCCGCTCGCTGCGAGCAGTGCCCCGCCGGCGCCGAGCCCGGCGGCGAAGAGCGAGGAGACCACCGCTGTTACCGCGACCCTCGTGGGAGGCAACTTCGCTCGACCAAATCGTTACCCATTCGGCGCC
>BEIR01000106.1 GCA_002898855.1 bacterium HR41 | reverse complement strand
ATCGATCGCTGCCACGAGCTTCTCCGCCGACTTGCGCCCGAAGCCGTGTAAGGCGGCTACACGCTCAACGTCGAGCTCGTAGATGTCGGCGACGTGACCGATCAGCCCTTCGGCGAGGAAACGGCGGACGTTCTCCTCGCCGAGACCCTCGATGTCCATCGCCCCTTTCGAGACGAAGTGTTTGATCGCCTGGAAAAGTTGGCCCGGGCATGCCCAGCGGTTCGGGCACACGGTCCACACGCTTCCCGGCGGCTTGACCGTGGGCGTCCCGCAGGAGGGGCAGCGCTTTGGCGGGGCGGGCGGCGGCGGGCGGTCGGGGCGCCGCACCGCGCGTGAGGTCGGCGAGACGACCTGCGGGATCACGTCGCCGGCACGCATCACGATCACCTCGTCGCCCTCGCGCACGTCCTTGCGCCGCAAGTCCTCCTCGTTGTGGAGCGTCGCCGTCTTGACCACAACGCCCGAGACCTGCACGGGTTCGAGCTCGGCGAACGGCACCAGGTGTCCTGTGCGGCCCACGTTCCAGCCAATTCGCTTGAGCACCGTGGTGGCCGTCATTGGCGGGAACTTCCAGGCAATCGCCGCGCGCGGCTCGCGCCCAGCAACCCCGAGCACACGCCACAGCCTGAGATCGTCGATCTTCACGACGACACCGTCGATCTCGTACTCGAGAGAGTCGCGCCGCTCCTCCCAGCGGCGACACGCGGCGACGACCTCCTCGACATCCGCGTGCAGCTCAACGTCGGGGTTCACCCGGAAGCGGTGCTCGCGCAACCACTCGAGCGAGGCGTAGTGCGACTCGAACTCGATCCCCTCTGTCGCGCCCACGCCGTAGCACCAGACGGACAGCGGACGCGACGCGGTGATGTTGGGATCGAGCTGGCGGATCGAGCCGGCGGCGGCGTTGCGGGGGTTCGCGAACGGCGGCTCGCCGCGAGCGATCCGCTCCTCATTTACGCGCACGAACTCGTGCCGCGGCATGTAGGCCTCGCCGCGCACCTCGATCAGCGGCGGCGCATCGGGTATGCGCAGCGGGATCGCAGCGATCGTCTTGAGGTTGGCGGTCACGTCCTCGCCGGTCTCGCCGTCTCCGCGGGTAGCGCCGCGTACCAGCACACCGTTCTCGTAGACGAGCGAGATCGCGAGCCCGTCGATCTTCGGCTCGGTTACGAACCGCAGCTGTTCGACCTCGACACCCTCGCGCCGCAGAATCCGTAGGTTGCGCTCGAGCCAGGCGCGCAGCTCGCCCTCGTTGCGGGCGTTTGCGAGCGACAGCATCGGTTGCAGGTGGCGCACCTGCCGAAACTGCGGTGCCGGCTTCCCTCCAACACGTTGTGTCGGGGAGTCGGGCGTTACGAGCTGCGGGTACTCGCGTTCGAGCGCGCGCAGCTCGTCGAGCAGACGGTCGTACTCCTCGTCCGAAATCTCGGGATCGTCGAGAACGTAGTAGCGCCAATCGTGGTAGCCGATCTGCTCGCGCAGCGCTTCGGCGCGCCGCGCAACCTCGGCGGGCACGCCAGCAACCGCTGCGCTCTCGCCATGCGGGCGTTGTGCTCGCGTCTCGGGGTCGCTTCCCGCTTCCTGTCGCCCGTCACTTGTCGCTGCGGCGCTCATCAACCCTCGTGAGCGAGCTCCTGTCGTTCGATGCTGCGTGCAAACGCGGCTTGCAGATCGACGCGCCCGAGCTCGGCCAGAGCACGCTTGTGGTTGAGATCGAACCCGAGCGGTGTCACCGCGATCATGCTGTCGGCGACAGCTTCGAAGTCGGTTCCCGGCTCCTCGTGGTAGCCAGGCTCCGCTCCGTAGATTCGGTAGTGCTTGCGACCGTTGGGGGCAACGCTCTCGAGCTTCAGTTCGTCACGGTAGATGCGACGACCGAGCCGACAGACGCGCACGCCGCGAACCTCGCCAGCGGGCACGTTCACGTTCAGCACGGTGCGCTCGCCGAGCGGCAGACCGTCGATTGCGGCCACCAGCTCGGCGACGAAGCGTGCCCCTGCCGCGAAGTCCTCGTAAGCCCATCCGCGCCCGCGCGGCCGAAAGTCGGTGCGACCGTGCTCGGCCTGTTGGGAGACGGCGATGGCCGGTATCCCGAGGAGCGCCCCCTCGAACGCTGCAGCGACCGTCCCCGAGTAGGTGACGTCGTCGCCCAGGTTCGAGCCGTGGTTGATGCCCGAGACGATCAGCTCGGGCGGTTCACCGACGAGACCGAGCACAGCGAAGCGCACACAGTCGACGGGGGTGCCGTCGGTGGCGAAACCACGCTCGCCGTCGGCGAAACGCACCTCGTCGACGGCGAGCGGCTGGCGGGTGGTGATGCTGCGAGCGCTGGCGCTGCGGTTGGAGTCGGGTGCGATCACCGCGAGCTCGATGCCCGGAACCCGCTCGAGCAGCGCCCGGCGCATCGCGTGCAGCCCGGTAGCCTGGATCCCGTCGTCGTTAGTGAGCAGTACGCGCACCGCCCCGAGGATACGCGCCACCGGCCGCCGCTCGGGGTGACATGCGACTAGTAGCGAACCGCTTCCAGGTAGAGCCCCTCGGCGGGAGCGGTCGGCCCCGCCTCGCTGCGCGGACGGCCGGTGAGCAGGCGAGCGATCCGTTCGGGACCTTCGCCGCGGCGCGCCCACTCGACCATCGTGCCGACGAGCGTGCGCACCATGTGGCGCAGGAAGGCGTCGGCCTCGATCGAGAAGGTCAACACCCACTCGCTCTCGCGCCGCCACTCGGCCGCGAAGACAGTACGCGTGAAGAAAACGTGGTCGCTGGCGGTGGGTGTGAAGGCAGTGAAGTCGTGCCGCCCGACCAGGGCTTCGGCGTAGGCCGCGAGCAGTTCCTCGTTGGGGGCGAAGCCGAGCTGCCAGGCGCTGCCGTTCTCGAACGGGCTGCGACAGCTGCGCGTGAAGAGGCGGTAGCGGTAGCGTCGGGCACGGGCATCGCGCCGGGCGTCGAAACCCTCCGGCGCGGGATCGGAGGCGATCACGCGAACGTCCTCCGGCAGGCGAGCGTTGATCGCTGCCGCTGGCAAGGGATGCCCGGGGTGGCTTGCGACCTGTCCCAGCGCGTGCACACCAGCGTCGGTACGGCCGGCACAGACTGTCGGCACCGGCTCGCCGGCAAGGTCGGCGAGCGCGTCCTCCAGCACTCCCTGCACGGTGCGCAGAGCCGGTTGGCGCGCCCAGCCGTGGAAGCGCGAGCCGTCGTACTCGAGCGTCAGGCGAGCGGTCACCGCTGCCCGTGAAGGTGGCCGCCCGTAGCGGCGCTAGACGAGTTCGAGAAGAACGAGCTCGGTGGCGTCGGAGCGCCGCGGGCCGAGCTTGAGTATGCGCGTATATCCGCCCGAGCGCTCGCGGTAGCGCGGCGCCACTTCCTCGAACAGCCGGTAAACGAGGAACTTGTCCTGGCCTAGGCGCGCCATCGCCTGTCGGCGAGCGTGCATATCGCCGCGCTTAGCGAGCGTTATCAGCCGCTCGAGCTCGGGTCGCGCCGCCTTGGCCTTGGCTTCGGTCGTGCGGATGCGGCCGTGCTCGATCACCTCGCGGCAAAGGTTCATGATCAGCGCCCGCCGGTGGGCGGAGTCGCGGCTTAACTTGCCTCGCTGTTTGCGGTGTCTCATGACGGTGCCCGAGAGGGTACGCCTTCGCCGACCGCTAGCCGTCGCGCAGCGACAAACCGCGGGCGGCGAGCGTCTCCTTGACCTCCTCGATCGACTTGCGACCGAAGTTGGGGATGGCGGCGAGCTCAGCCTCGGTCTTCGAGATCAGCTCGCCGATCGTCTGGATGCCAGCACGCTTGAGGCAGTTGTACGAGCGCACGCCGAGCTCGAGTTCCTCGATCAGGATGTCGTCCATCGCGCTACCGGTGCCCGCCGCCCCCGAACCGTTGCCGGACTCGGCCGCGAGCGCCGAGCCCTCGCGGCGCAGCTCCTCGACGCGGGTGGCGTCGGTGAAGATCGCCAGGTAGCGGATGAGGATCTCGGCCGCTTCGCGCAGCGCCGATTCGGGGTCGAGCGAACCGTCGGTTTCGATGTCGAGGATGAGCTTGTCGTAGTCGGTGCGCTGGCCGACGCGGGCAGCCTCGACCCGGTAGCTGACGCGCTTGACCGGCGAGAAGATCGAATCGATCGGGATCACGCCGATCGGTTGGTCGGGCTGCTTGTTCTCCTCCGCGGGCGCGTATCCGCGACCACGCCCGATCGTGAGGTACATCTCGAGGTTGGTCTTCTTCTCGAGCGTCGCGATGTGCAGGTCGGGGTTCAGCACCTCGACACCGGCAGGCAGGTCGATGTCGCCGGCGCGCACCTCGCCCGGACCGGTCGCGACCAACGGCGCCTCGATCTCGTCGGCGTCGGTGTGCATCCGGCAGACGATCTCTTTGAGGTTGAGGACGATGTCGGTGACGTCCTCCTTCACGCCGGGAATGGTCGAGAACTCGTGCGCCACGCCCTCGATGCGCACGCTCGTAACCGCGGCACCACCGAGAGAGGTGAGCAGAACACGCCGCAGCGAGTTACCGAACGTGTAGCCGAAGCCCTTGTCGAGCGGCTCGATAACGAACCGGCCGCGTCGATCGTCGGCTTTCTCGACTGAGATCTGCGGTGTTTGGAACTCGTTCATGGCGGGCTTCCTTGTCGGGTCGGTCCGGGCGCCGGCATCGCAAGCGCCGGCACGCGGAGCGAGTGCTTACTTCGAGTAGAGCTCGACGATCAGCTGCTCCTGAACCGGAGCGGGGATTTCGTCCCGCTCGGGCCAGCGCAGCACCTTGGCCGTGAGGCCGTCGTGATCGGCCTGCAGCCAGGCGGGAACGGCCGAGGTCAGTTCCGTGGCCTCGCGCACAACAGGCTCAGCGGGAGAGCCCGGCTTGAGAGTGATGACGTCGTCGGGACGCACCTGGTAGGACGGAATGTCGACGCGACGGCCGTTGACCAGCCAGTGACCATGCCGCACAAGCTGGCGCGCCTGGCGTCGCGATGCTGCGAAACCGAGTCGCACCAGCACGCTGTCGAGACGCGTCTCGAGGAGCCGCAAAAGGTTCTCGCCGGTCGCGCCCGGTAGGCGGCTGGCCTTCTCGTAGTAGTTGCGGAACTGCCGCTCGAGCACGCCGTAGTAGCGGCGAGCCTTCTGCTTTTCCCGCAGCTGGAGGCGATACTCGGACTGCCGCACTCGTGTGCGACCGTGCTGCCCCGGCGGATAGTTGCGGCGCTCGATCGCGCACTTGTCGGTAAGGCAACGCTCCCCCTTGAGGAAAAGCTTCTCGCCCTCGCGGCGGCAGAGCTTGCAGACGGGACCGGTGTAGCGCGCCAAGGCTCAGACCCTCCGCCGCTTCTTCGGTCGACAACCGTTGTGCGGGTGGGGCGTGACGTCGCGTACGGAGATGATCTCGAGCCCCGCCGCCTGCAACGAGCGGATCGCTGTTTCGCGCCCCGATCC
>BEIR01000105.1 GCA_002898855.1 bacterium HR41 | reverse complement strand
AAGATCACGCGCGCGATGGAGATGGTTGCGGCCGCGCGTCTGCGCCGTGCCGAGCAGCGGATCGCGGCGCTGCGTCCTTACGCCGACGCGCTGCGCACGATGACGCGTCGCGCCGCCGATGCCGCCGAGCGGATCCCGTCGCTGCCGATCCTGCAGCCGCGCGACCGCGTGGAGCGCGTGGCGCTGCTCCTCGTCACCGGCGACCGCGGTCTCGCCGGCCCCTTCAACTCGCAGATCCTGCGTGCCGGCCAGCTGCGGGCGCGCGAGCTGCGCGCCGACGGGATCGCCGTCGAATGGCACGTCGTCGGTCGGCGCGGCGCATCGTCGCTGCGCTTCCGCGGCATCGATCTCGCCGGCGAGTACACAGGTTTCACCGATCGGCCCGCCTACGCCGATGCGCGGCGGATCGCCGACGAGCTCGCCGCAGCCTACGTCGATGGGCGCGTCGACCGGGTCGAAGTTATCTACAACCACTACATCTCGCCGCTGCGCCAGCTCGTCCGCCGCGAGACGCTGCTTCCGCTCCAGCAAGCCGAGATCGTCGGCGAGGACGGTGGCGGTAGCGAGGGCGATGGCGCTGCGGCGGAGGGCGAGGCAGCCACCGCTGCCGCCGGCAACAACGGCCGCGGCGGTGTCCAGCCGCTGTGGCTTTACCAGCCCGAGCCCGAGGAGATCCTGGCGCGGCTAGTACCGGACTACGTCGAGGTGTCGATCTTCCGAGCGCTGCTCGAGTCCGCCGCCTCCGAACACGGGGCGCGGATGACGGCGATGCGCAACGCGTCCGAGAACGCCGCGGAGCTGATCGACAAGCTCACGCTGCAAGCCAACCGCCAGCGGCAGGCGGAGATCACGCAAGAGATCATGGAGGTCGTCGCGGGCGCCGAGGCGCTCGAGTAAAGCAAGGGGAGACGTCAGGTGGAAGCAGGTATCGAGAAGACGGTGGCAGAACGGCAGTCGAACGGCACGCAGAACGCCGGGGAGAACGTCGGCCGCGTCGAGGAGGTGCGGGGCGTCGTGATCGAGGCCGTCTTCCCCGAGCGTCTGCCCGAGATCTACAACGCGCTCGAGCTCGAGATCGAGGTCGAGGGCGAGAAGCGGCGGCTCGTCGCCGAGGTGCAGCAGCACGTCGGTGACGATCGCGTGCGCGCGGTGGCGATGGACTCGACCGACGGCCTGTCGCGCGGAGCCGCAGTGCGCGACACCGGCGGCCCGATCACCGTCCCCGTCGGAAAGGCCACCCTCGGCCGGATCTTCAACCTCCTCGGCGAGCCGATCGACGAGGGGCCGCCTGTCGAGGCCGAGGAGCGCTGGCCGATCCACCGCCCGGCGCCGAGCGTCGAGAACCTCACGCCGACGCGCGAGGTGTTCGAGACGGGCATCAAGGTCATCGATCTGCTCGCGCCCTACGCCAAGGGCGGCAAGGTCGGTCTCTTCGGCGGTGCCGGTGTCGGCAAGACGGTGCTGATCCAGGAGCTGATCCGCAACATCGCCGAGGAGCACGAGGGTCTGTCGGCTTTCTGCGGTGTCGGCGAGCGCACGCGCGAGGGCAACGACCTCTGGCTCGAGATGAAGGAGTCGGGCGTGCTCGACAAGACGATCCTCGTCTTCGGCCAGATGAACGAGCCGCCCGGAGCGCGTATGCGCGTGGCGCTCTCCGGCCTGACGATGGCCGAGTACTTCCGCGAGACCACCGGCCAGGACGTGCTGCTGTTCATCGACAACATCTTCCGCTTCGTCCAGGCCGGTTCCGAGGTCTCGGCGCTGCTCGGACGGATGCCCTCGCAGGTCGGCTACCAGCCGACGCTCGAGACCGAAATGGGTCAGCTCCAGGAGCGCATCACCTCGACCCGCAAGGGCTCGGTGACCTCGGTGCAGGCGATCTACGTTCCCGCCGACGACCTCACCGACCCCGCTCCGGCGTCGGTGTTCGCCCACCTCAACGCGACGACGGTGTTGTCGCGCTCGATCGCCGAGAAGGGCATCTACCCGGCTGTCGATCCGCTCGACTCGACCTCGACGATCCTCAAGCCGGAGATCGTCGGCGAAGAGCACTTCCGCGTCGCCAACCAGGTGCGCCAGATCCTGCAGCGCTACAAGGAGCTGCAGGACATCATCGCGATCCTCGGCATCGACGAGCTGTCCGACGAGGACAAGCTGACGGTCCAGCGGGCGCGCAAGATCGAGCGCTTCCTGTCGCAGCCGTTCTTCGTCGCCGAGCAGTTCACTGGCACGCCCGGGCGGTACGTGAAGATCGAGGACACCGTGCGCTCCTTCAAGGAGATCATCGAGGGCAAGCACGACGAGATCCCCGAGCGCGCCTTCTACATGAAGGGCACGATCGAGGAAGTAATCGCCGACGCCCGCGACGCTCGCGAGCGCGAAGAGGCAGAGCGGCGCAGGCGCGGCGAGGATGCCTGACGGCGCGGGGGCGAGCGCTGCGCTAGGCGTGGACGACACGGAAAGGGCGGTGTAGCAGGTGGCCCACCGTAAGTTCAGGGCGCGGGTCCTCACCCCCGAGGGCGAGGTGTTCGCCGGCGACGTCGAGATGATTTCGACACGAACGGCGACCGGTGTCGTCGGCATCCTCGCCCGCCACCAGCCGCTGCTCGCGATCCTCGAGCCGACCGAGCTGCGCCTCTACCGCACAGAGAGCGAGATCGAGCGCTTCGCCCAGGCCGAGGGATATCTGCAGGTCGCCGAGGGCGAGGCTCTGATCTTGGTCGAGGAGGCGCACCACCCCGCCGATCTCGATCGGGCCGAGCTCGAGGAACGTTTGCGCGAGGCGCGCGAACGTTACGAACAGGCGGCCGAAGGCAGCGAGGAGCAGCGGCGCGCCGAGCGGTCGGTGCAGCGTTTGCAGGCGTTTCTCGAAGTCGTCACGGCCTGAGTCGATGGCGCCGCTCGGGGCCGTCCGAGGCGGGTATGCGTGATCTCACCGCAGAGGAGGTCCGCGTGCTCGGCTGCTTGATCGAGAAGCAGCGGACGACGCCCGATCAGTACCCGCTAACGCTCAACGCGCTGCGTAACGCCTGCAACCAGACGACCAACCGCGATCCGGTCGTCGACTACAGCGAGGACACGATCCGCCGCGCGCTCGAGCGTCTCATCCACCGCGGCTGGGTACGCAACGCAAGCTGGGCGGGCAGCCGGGCGATGAAGTACCGGCACCTGCTCGACAAGCAACTGAACCTCGACGAGCGCTCGCTCGCTCTGCTCGCCGTGCTGATGTTGCGCGGGCCCCAAACGGCGGCCGAGCTCCGCCAGCGCAGCGAGCGGTTGTACCGATTCGCATCGCCCGAAGAGGTCGAGCAGGTACTTGCCGAGCTCACGGCGCGCGATCTCGTGGCACAGCTTCCGCGCCGTCCCGGTGAAAGGGGCAGGCGCTACGTGCATCTGCTCGGGGCTCAGTTCGCCGACGGGGCTGACCTTGCAACCGGCCGCTCCGCCCGCGACGACGACGGCGCGGCATCGATGTCGGGCCCGCGCGGCGAGCCGCGCTCGTCAACCGGTCTCGGTGCGGTAGCGAGCGCTGACACTGCAGCGACGTCGCTTGCCGAGCGGATCGCTGCGCTCGAACGACGGATCGCCGATCTAGAACGCAAGCTGAACGAGCTCGCTGGTTGAAGCGAGGAGGCGCGGGGTACGGAAGCTCAGCGGGTGTAGCCGCGCCGTTCGAACTCCACTCGCGCCTTTTCGACCTCCTCTGCGCTGAGCGGGCTAGGCGTGCCGACGGCGCGAGCACGCACGAGCAGGTCGCAAAGCCATTCGAGTAGACGCGCGGCGCCAACCGCTTCCTCCAACGTGTCGCCGACGGCGACGGCCCCGTGGTTCGCCAGCAGTGCGGCGCGGCGGTCGTGCAGGGCCTCGATCGCTACTTCGGCCAGCTCCGGGCTGCCGAACCGGCGGTACGGTGCAACTCGTACCGGCCCGCCGAGCAAGACCATCTCGTAGTGGATGCACGGCAGCTCGCCCTCGAGCGTGCAGGCCACGGCGGTTGCGGAGGGCGAGTGCGTGTGGACCACCGCGCCGACGCCGTGGTGCTCGTAGACAGCGAGGTGGAGTGGAAGCTCCGACGATGGTGCCAAGCGCCCGGCGACGAGCTCGCCCGAGCGATCGACGATCGTCACCTGCCCCGCACGCAGCTCACCCAGGTTCGACCCGGCCGGGGTAATCGCGACATGGTCGCCGTCGCGAGCGCTGACGTTGCCCTGCGTGCGGGTCACTAACCCCTCGGCCGCGAGCGTTCGCGAAGCGTCGGCGACGGCATGGCGCAGCTCGAGCAGTGGGTCGGCAGGATTTCGGCGCATCGATAGCGAGAGAGCGCTCGGGACGCTAGCGAAAGCGCCGCAGACGCAGCGAGTTCGTGACCACCGAGACGCTCGAGAGTGCCATTGCGATGCCGGCAATGGCGGGGTTGAGTAGTCCGGCCGCGGCCACTGGCAGCGCGACGAGGTTGTAGGCGAACGCCCACGCGAGGTTTTGATGGATCGTTCGCAGCGCGCGGCGCGACAGTGCGATAGCGCGCGGCACGAGGCGCAGGTCGCTACCAATGAGTGTGATGTCCGAAGCCTCAATCGCGACGTCGGTGCCGCTGCCGACAGCTATGCCCACATCGGCGCTGGCTAGGGCGGGAGCGTCGTTGATCCCGTCGCCCACCATGGCCACCGCGAAACCGCGCGCGCGCAGTTGCTCGACGATCGCTGCCTTTTCGTGCGGTAGGACCCCGGCGACCACCTCCGAGATCCCGACGCGCTCGGCGACTGCGGAGGCGACACGCTGCTCGTCACCGGTGACGAGAACGGGCTCGATCCCCTGTCGGCGTAGCTCGGCAATCGCTTCCGCTGCTTCTGGCCGTGGCTCGTCGGAGACTGCCAGCACTGCTGCGACGCGACCGTCGACGGCGAGCACGACCGTCGTCCGTCCTTCCCTCGCGGCGCGATCGAGCGCATCTCGCACCGCTGCGGAGAGGTCGACACCGCGTTGGGCGATCAAAGCGGGACGCGCCACCACGACCTCGTGTCCCGCTACCTGTCCCTCGACACCGCGACCGGCGTGTGCTCGGAAGCCGCTGACTGGCGGCAACTCTCCGCACCGTGTCGCCGCGGCGCTCGCGATCGCGCGCGCGATCGGGTGTTCCGACGCGCTCTCGACAGCGCCAGCCAGTTGCAGGGCGCGTTCAGTATCGAAACCGTCGAAGGTTTCGACTCCGACGAGTGTCATCTCGCCGCGCGTGACGGTGCCGGTCTTGTCGATAAGCGCGCGGCGAAGCCGACGCACCCGCTCGAGCACCTCTGGCCCTTTGATGAGGATTCCAAGCTCGGCTCCGCGTCCTGTTGCGGCCACAACGGCTGTCGGCGTCGCCAGCCCGAGCGCACAGGGGCACGCGACCACCAGCACCGCTACGGCCGCAGTGAGTGCGAAGGTGAAGGGCTC
>BEIR01000104.1 GCA_002898855.1 bacterium HR41 | reverse complement strand
AGGAAGTCCTCGACCCGGCGGCGCAACCGCTGGGCGTCGCTGAGGCGGCCTACCGCGTTGCGCCGCGCCGGCAGCGTCGTCGGCAGCTTGTCGAGTCCGTGCACCCGGGCGATCTCTTCGACGAGGTCGACTTCGCGCTGAACGTCGCCGTCGCGCCACCACGGAACGGTCACGACGAGCTCGCCGTCGCTACGCTCCGAGCTCTCGAAGCCGAGGCGGGCGAGCAGCTCGCGCGAGCGCTCCTGCGGCACCTCGAGCCCCAGAAGGTCACGAACCCTGCTGGGGCGCAGCCGCAGCGTTCGCCGCTCGGCTGGCCGCGGGTAGACATCGATAGTTCCGGGTCGTAGGCGCGCTCCGGCGAGCTCGACGAGCAGGCGCGAGGCGGCCGCTAGCGCCACGACCGCGAGCTCGGGATGGAGCTGCTTTTCGAAGCGGCCGCTGGCTTCGGTGCGCAAACCGAGCTGCGCCTCGCTGCGCAGAATGTCGGAGCCGACCCACGTCGCCGACTCGAGCAGCACGCGGGTCGTCTCGGCGCGCACTTCGGTGCGCTCCCCGCCCATCACGCCGGCGATTGCGGCCGGACCGTCGCCGTCGCAGACGAGCGTCGTCCCTGGCGGGAGCTCGCGCTCGTTGCCGTCGAGGGTGGTGATGCGCTCGCCGCCGCGTGCCGGGCGCACCTCGATCCGTGCCTGCGCGAGCCGCGCGAGATCGAAGGCGTGCAGCGGCTGCCCGAGCAGCAGCATCACGTAGTTGGTGACATCGACGACGTTGTTGATCGGCCGCATGCCGCAGGCCAAAAGCCGCTGGCGAAGCCAAAGCGGCGACGGACCGACCGTCACGTCCTCGAAGACGCGGGCGGCGAAACGCAGGCAGGCGGCGTCTTCGCTCACGGTCACGCTCGCTACCGCGCTCGCCCCTTCGAGCTCGCGGTCGGCGACCGCCTCCCAACGCAGCGGCGAGTCGTCGAGCGGCGCGCCCCAGAGCGCGTGAACCTCACGCGCCACGCCGAGCACACCAAGACAGTCGGGACGGTTCGGCGAGACCTCTAGTTCCAGCACCTCGTCGCTCAACGGCACCACTTCGCGCAGCGGCCGTCCGGGGGCGAGACCATCGTTGGGCCCGCCGGCTGCGAGCTCGACGATTCCGCTGTGGTCGTCGCCGAGACCGAGCTCGTCCTCGGCGAGGATCATGCCTTCGGAGCGCACGCCGCGCAGCTCGGCGGCGCGCAGCTCGCGCCCGTCGGCGAGCACCGCACCGGGCAGCGCCACCGGCACGAGCAGTCCGGCGCGCACGTTCGGCGCTCCGCACACGATCGTGCGCCGCTCGCCGCCGACGTCGACACGGCAGACGCGCAGGCGGTCAGCGTTGGGGTGAGCGGTGACCTCCTCGACCCGCCCGACGACGTACCCGTCGTCGCGCGGCAGGCCGAAACGTTCGACGCGTGCGACCTCGAGACCGGCGAGGGAGAGCCGCTCGGCGAGCTCGCCGGTGCCGACCCCAGGGTCGCAAAGGGAGCGCAGCCACGAGAGCGGAACTCTCACGCCCCCACCTCCTGCGCCTCCGCGGCGCTCGACGGCACCGCTTGCGGCACGCCACGCGAACCTGTTGGCGACATGCCTCTCGAGCCTGTGTGCGACACGCCTCTCATACGCCGAACTGCTCGAGGAAGCGAACGTCGTTCTCGAACAGAAGACGCAGGTCGGGCACCCCGTAGCGGAGCATCGCTATGCGGTCGATGCCGAGCCCGAACGCGAAGCCCTGGATGCGCTCGGGGTCGTAACCGTTGTCGCGAACGAAGGCGAAGACGTTGGGGTCGACCATGCCCGCACCGAGGATCTCGATCCAGCCCGACCCCTTGCAGATGCGGCAGGCGCTGCCGTCGCGCGAGCAGGCGAAGCACGAGACGTCTACCTCGACGCTCGGCTCGGTGAAGGGGAAGTAGCCGGCGCGCAGGCGAATCTCGCGTTCGGGCCCGAACACGGCGCGCGCGAACTCGAGCAGCACGCCCTGTAGGTCGGCGAGGGTGATGTCCTCGTCGACAGCGAGCCCCTCGAGCTGGTGGAACATCGGCGTGTGGGTCGCGTCCGAGTCGCGGCGGTAGACGCGCCCGGGCACAACCACGTAAAGGGGCGGCGGTTGCGCTTCCATCGCGCGCACCTGCATGGGCGAGGTGTGGGTGCGCAGGACGACCTCGCCGTCGAGATAGAAGGTGTCCATCGTGGTGCGCGCCGGGTGCCCGGGCGGGATGTTGAGGGCGGTGAAGTTGTAGTAGTCGTACTCGACCTCGGGCCCTTCGAGGACTTGGAAGCCGAGCCCGACGAAGATGTCTTCGAGCAGGCGCTTGGTTTCTGTGACGATGTGCAGCCGCCCGGGCAGGGTGGACGGGTCGCCCGGCAGCGTGACGTCGACGCGGTCCTGGGCGAGCCGCTGCTCGAGCTCGCGGCGCTCGAGCTCGTCGCGCCTGCGAGCGAAGAGCTCCTCGAGCTCGACGCGCGCCGCGTTGGCGCGCTTGCCCACCTCGGCGCGCCGTTCGGCGGGAAGCGAGCCGATCGAGCGCAGCACCGTCGCGAGCTGCGAGCGCCGCCCGAGAAAGCGAACGCGTAGCTCGTCGAGCTCGGCGAGGCTTTCGGCGCTCGCGACAGCGCCACGCGCCTCGGCGACGAGCGCGTCGAAGTCGGTGTCCTCAAGCGTGCCGCTCACGCGTCGCCATCCTATTTGCCTCGTACAGCGCGACGGTCGCGGCCATCGCCACGTTCAGCGAGTCGCCGCGCACCGGGATCCTCGCCACCGCGTCCGCCCGCGCCCGCAGCGCCGGCGTCACACCGGTTCGCTCGGCACCCACGCAGAGCGTCAGCGGCGGTGTCAGATCGCACTCCCAGAGCGGCGTTGAGCCGTGCGCGTCCAGCACCACCAACCGTCCCGCCGGCGGTTCGGGAGCGAGCGCCGGCGGCCGGTGGAACAGCGCGCCCATCGAGGCGCGCACCGCCTTGGGGGCGAACGGATCGGCGCTGCCCGGCGCGAGCACGACCTGGGCGTCGCCGAGCGCGTACGCCGAGCGCAGACAGCTACCGACATTGCCAGGGTCGCGCACGCCATCGAGAAACAGCCGCAGCGGTCGTGCGTCGGGCGTGGCCCAGCGGCGCCGGAAGATCGCCAGCACGCGCGTGCCGGAAGCGAGCTCGCTCACCGCGGCAAGCAGCTCGGGCGCCACGTCGCGCCCGGCGTGCAGCTCGTGGACGAGCTCCCAGCGCGCCTGTTTGCCGGCCTCGACAAGGTCTTCGCCCTCAGCGACGAACATGTCGAGGCGCTCGCGCCAGCGGCGCTGGCGCAGCTTGCGAACGAGCTTCAACGTGGGGTTGTGCGGCGACGTGATCACCTTTCCCGGCCCTGGAAACGCGACGGGGCGCCCTCGCCAGGCGCCCCGGGAGAAAGACCGCTGGTCGACGCAGCCGGCGTCAGCTTGCGGCTGCCTCCCGAGCCGCCTCGGCGATACGTCGGAACGCGTCGCGGTCGTGCACCGCGATGTCGGCAAGCACCTTGCGATCGAGCTCGATGCCGGCGCGCTTGAGCCCATGCATGAAAACGCTGTAGCTCATGCCGTGCTCGCGCGCGGCGGCGTTGATACGCACGATCCACAGCCGCCGGAAGTCGCGCTTGCGGTTGCGACGGTCGCGGTACGCGTAACGGTCGGCCTTGAGCAGCGTCTCCTTGGCGCGGCGATAGCTGCTCTTCGCCTGGCCGCGATAGCCCTTGGCGCGCTCGAGCGTCGCACGCCGCTTCTTCCTGCCGTGGAGGGAACGCTTGATACGCACCGCTTCGCCCCTAGACGCCGAGCAGACGCTTCACCGTGCGCCGGTCCTGGTCGGCGATGACGAGATCTTTGCCGAGGCGCCGCTTGCGCCGCGGACGCTTCTTGCCGAGGTTGTGGCTGGTCATCGCGTGGCGACCGATCAGCTTGCCGCTACCGGTCTTGCGGAAGCGCTTCTTGGCGCCGGAGTGCGTCTTGGCCTTCAGCTTCGCCATCGCGATCGCCCATTCAAGCAGACTTCGCGCGATCCTTGCGTTTTTGCGGCGCGAGCAGCATCGTCATGTTGCGCCCGTCCTGCGCCGGCTGCTGCTCGACGACGCCGAGATCGGCTACGTCCTCGGCGAGTTTGCGTAGCAGCGCCTCACCGCGCTCCGGGTGGGTCTGCTCGCGGCCGCGAAACATGATCGTCACCTTGACGCGATCGTCGCGCTCGAGAAAGCGGCGCACGTGCCCCATCTTGGTTTCGTAGTCGCGCGGCGCGATCTTCGGCCGCAGCTTGATCTCGCGCACGTGCACCTGCTTTTGGTGGCGGCGGGCCGCCTTGCGCTTCTGCTCCTGCTCGTAGCGGTACTTCGAGTAGTCGAGCACCCGCACCACCGGAGGCCGCGCCTGGGGTGCGACCTCGACGAGATCGAGCGAGCGCTCGCGCGCGTAGCGCAATGCGTCCTCGGTCGGCACGATGCCGACCTGCTTGCCGTTCTCGTCGACGAGCCGGACTTGCGGCACCCGGATGCGCTCGTTGATGCGCGTCTCGTCGCGCTCGGGCGGACGCCGATCGAACTTCTTCGGGACCGGCACTAGGCGATCGGGGAGCGGTTACTGGTCGGAAACACTCGCACTAGAGGCTCGCGAGGGGCACGGCGACGCGCCGCCGGCGGCGACGGTTGGTTCGAGGTGTCGTGCCCTGCATCAACGGGCGCGAGTATAACCGCGCGCAGCGCCGGTGGTACCCCGGTCGCGAGCTGTGCGGTCGCGGGCCGCACCGGCGCAGCTAGTCGCGCGCGCGACGGGCATAGGCGTCGGCGCGCTCGCGAACGAACGCAGCGAGCTCGACCGAGCCGGCGTCGCCGCGACCGCGGCGCCTGACCGCGACCCGGCGGGCGCGCTCCTCCTCGTCGCCGACGACGAGCATGTAGGGCACCTTCGCGAGCTCGGCGTCGCGGATCTTGCGCCGCACCGACTCGCTGCGCTCGTCGACCTCGACGCGCAGACCGGCGCCCGCCAGCTCGCCCGCGACCTCACGCGCGTAGGGAACGTGACGGTCGGCGATCGGCAGCACCGCGACCTGCAGCGGCGCTAGCCAGAACGGAAAGTCGCCGCCGTAGTGCTCGATCAGGATGCCGATGAAGCGCTCGAACGACCCCATCAGCGCGCGGTGGATCATCACCGGCCGGTGTTCGGCGTTGTCCTCGCCGACGTAGGCGAGGTCGAAACGTTCCGGCATCTGATAGTCGAGCTGGATCGTGCCGAGCTGCCAGCTGCGACCGAGAGCGTCGGTCATGTGCAGGTCGATCTTCGGGCCGTAGAAAGTGCCCTCGCCGGGATCGACCTTGTAGTCGAGCCCCTGCGCCTCGAGCGCCGAACGTAACGCCGCCTCTGCCTGATCCCACAGCTCGTCGCTACCGATCCGCTGCTCGGGACGGGTCGATAGGTGGGCGCGCGGCTCGAAGCCAAACAGCTCGTAGAGGTCGAACGCGAACGCCAGACAGCCCAGCACCTCGTCGCGAACTTGCTCTTGACGACAGAAGATGTGGGCGTCGTCCTGGGTTATGTGCCGCACGCGCAGCA
>BEIR01000103.1 GCA_002898855.1 bacterium HR41 | reverse complement strand
TCTACCTCGTCGATCGATCTCTCGATCATGTGGTGATCTACGTCGCTCAGCCGTTGGTGCTGTCGGGAGCACTGTGGCTCGACGAGTTGCTCCGTCGCCGGGCGATCCGCCTAGGCTCTCTCCCGGGCTTGGCGCTGACCGCGTGGCTCGCGATCGTGTTAGGTCTAGCGCTGTCAGCCACCTGGCCGAAAATTCGGCCCGCGGCACGCGACACGCTCGCCTGGCAGGCGGTGCACGGACCGCAGCGTCTCGTCGACCGGTGGCAGCGTCTGCGTGACTTCCCCCCTGTCGACGCCGAGGCAGAGAACGGCGCCGAGTTGCTCCGCAGGTACCTACCGGGCACCTCGTCGGCTTTGGTTCTGATGCCAGCCGACCGCGCTGTAGAGACGCTCGTGCGGGCAGGCAAGCGGAACCAGCTGCCGCTCTCTTTCACGTTGAGCGACAGCTTTATCGCGCAAGAGCCCGATTCGCGAATGCAGCGGATGGTGCGTTCCGCCTTACGGCGGATCCGCCCCGGCGAGCTCGCCTTGGTCGACGGATCCACACGCTTCTTGATGGCCGCTGCCCGTGAGGGCAAAGTGCTTGACCTGCCGCGTTCGGTGTCCGTCGACAAGCTGCGCGTGGATGTAATTACGTCGCTCGGGCGGCGCTTCTCGCTGCGTGTTCTAGCGCGCAGAGGCGACAACTATCTGGTTCGCCTGATCGGCTAACGGCGGCACCGCGGCACAGCTTGTGAGTAGAAAAACTTGTGCGGCCCGCCGCTTGGCGGGCCGCACAGGCGTGAAGAGCAGGTTTCAGAGCCGAAGGCTCAGACAGCGAGCGCTCCGTACTCCTGCGGGAACTTCGAGCCGCCGAAGAACCAGCACTCGATCGCGTACCGCGGGTTCGGCATCGACGGATCGGAGCCGGTTTGGTGGAGGAACATCTCGTCGAAGAAGAGGACGTCACCGGGCTCGAAGATGGGCCGCAGGATCGGAAGGTCTCCCGCCGCCTCCTCGGCCATCTTTTGCGAGATCTGATAGTCGAGCACGGCCTCGTCAGTTTGGGTGGCGAGGTAGTGCTCGAGACGCTTCGGGACGATGTCCAACCCTGGAGAGATGTCTCCGCAGCGGGACAGGGACACCCACATGTTGAGTGCGCGAACCGGACCCATGAAACGCCCGTCCTGATGCCAAGCGCCGGGCACTTGGGGCTCCGCTTTGCGCAACGTCGTTTTCTCGATGGAGATGAGCGGATGCTCGCCCAGGTAGCCACCGACGATGTCAAGGATGCCCGCTTGGTCGAACATCTCGAACATGTCGAACGCGAGCTTGGGTGCGTCAGCCGCGAGCAAGCCACCGCCCTCGCGGACCCACGCGCGCACGCCCAGATTCACCTCATGGTCGCTCGGCGGGTCGAACGGTTCGTAGTAAGCGGCGTCGCCACCCTCGCCGGCCAGAGCTCGCTCGCGCACGGCGAACGCACGGTCGATCTCTTGCGCCATCCGCTCGGCGGCGGCACGGTCGAAAAGCCCACGAACAAGTACGCAACCTTGCCGGAGCATCCCCGCTCGGATCAGTTCGGGCGACAACTGCTCAGGGGTGAACTCCGGCAACGTTTCCCCCTCGGGAATGAGCGAGAAGTTCGGCTCGGGGAACGGGGGTTCGCTTTCGGTCTCGGCGATCAAGGCGTTCGCGGCCCTGTGGCGTAGACGCAACAGCTCGCGCTCTTTGTCGAGGCTGCGCTCGCGACGGTTGTCAGCGGCCATCGCCGCGACAGCGTCGAGCAGCTCGCGCGAGCTCGCTGGCTTGTCCGCAACAGCGACACCGTCACCGGACTCGCGATTGCGCCTGAATAGCCTCATGGTTCCACCTGCTCCTCTCTCGTCGTTCCTTTCGTAACCGATTTCCCGCTGCGATCGGCGGTGGCGGGCTCGGCGACCACCGCGTGCTCTTGCAGCGAGGGGGCCGCGAGGACCTGCGCCGGTACTCCCACCACCGTAACGCCGTCTGGAACATCGCGCACTACCACGGCGTTCGCCCCGACTCGTGCACCGTCACCGATACGGACCGGGCCGATGACCTTTGCGCCGGTACCGATGCTCACATTACGGCCGATGGTCGCGCCGCGCGGCTGACCCGCTTTCAGTCCGATCGTGACCCAAGGGAAGATTTGAGTGCCCGAGCCGATCTCCACCAGCCCGTCGATCACGACCTGGCCGTGGACGATGTACACACCCGGCTCGATCACGACGGGATCGCCGATCGACACCTGGGCGCTCGCCATCGCCAAGCGGTGGGCGATGCGCGGAACGATCGGAATTCGAAGCGCTTGCGCACGCGCCTTCACTCTGTACATCGCCTGCGCGAAGAAGGCGTCGCTCACCCACGCCAAACGGAGAATCTGGGCGAGCGTGTCCAACCGCGAACGAAAGTCGGCGCGCTCGCCGCGGTACAGCGCCGTGATGCGAGCATCGGCAGCGAGCGCATGCCTCAGCTTGGGGTGGCGCCGGCGCAGCTCGCGCCAGAACTCGCGCCGCGCCTTGCGCTTCTCCTTGCGCGCCTGGCGTGGGTCGACTGGGGGCATTCATAGGTGAGCCTAACGCCTAGGGCGCGGCAACGCAAAAGCGCATGTAGCCTGGGTGCTGCAGCATTCCGGCGACGTTCAAGACGCGGTGTCACGAGAGCCGATCGGCTCCGCAGGTCGGAAGACCCGCCTTGCCAGCAATGCCGGCGGAACCCGCTTCAGGCGCATTGCCGGACGCTCGGCAAGGAGATAGCTGAGAGCAGCGACAGGGAGCGTGCACCCCGCCACGAAGGCCGTGGCCAGCGCTGGCGAGGCGATACCGATCTCGGTGGCTAGCAGCGCGAACGTGTAGTGCCACAGGAAGATGCTGTAAGAGATCAGGCCGATAACCCGCACGGGACGGCTGGCTAGCAAGCGTCCGACGGGCCGACCCGCGCTTGCCGCAGCCATGGCGATCGCGGAGGCTGCCACGAGTGTCGATCCGACGTGCATCACGAGGCGGTCGCGCTCGCTGAACAGGAAAGGCGTCGCGGGTAGCGCAAGCGCAAGAGCCAGGTACGACAAGACCGCGACAAGCGCCGCGATCTCCGGAAGCGAAGGGCGCAGCGCTGCTCGCGGCGTGGCCGGCGATCGCGGTGCGGTCGGTTGCGCCTGGGCTCTCGCCCACAGTACGGCCGCGAACATCCCGGCGCCGAACGGGGCAAAGTGACCGATCACCGTGCCCGTGACCCACGGCGAGGAGGCGGTTGCGCTGTCGCTCGCGAGCCAAGTCGAGACGACCGCCAGCGTCGCGAGCAGGGCAGCCTCGGTGGCGAGGCGCCAGCGCCGAGCTGCGAAGCGGCCTACGACTAGCGCGTAGAGGGGAAGTGCAGCGTAAAAGCTGAGCTCCACGGTGAGGCTCCAAACGTGGGCGAGGCGGCAGTTCTGGATGTCGACGACGCAGTGCGGCTCGCTGCCGAGCTGCAGACCTTGCAGCGCAGCGATCGCCCACACCCCGTCGCCGCCACGCGCCGAAGCGCCCGGAACGATCGCCAGCACAGCAAGGGCGAGCCAGTAAGCAGGGAAGATGCGCAAGAAGCGTCGCCAGCCGTACGTCAGGGTGCCCGGGTGGGGTCCGAGCGCGAAGTCCCTCGCGACGAAAGGACGATAGAGCAGGAAACCGGAGAGAGCGAAGAAGATCGCGACGCCGACGTTGAGATGCGATAGCAGGCGATCGGCCAGCGATCCAGTCGAACCGCCAGCTGCGGTCACGGCCGCCGCCCAGCCGTGCACCGCGACAACGCAGGCGACAGCGAGTGCCCGGACGCCGTCGGCAGCGGGAAACCGGACGCGTGCCCAGAGCTGTCCTTGTTTCGATGCGTCGGTGACCCGCCGCGTGCTCACGCGATCCGTGGGGGCGGGATCGTCTCGCTGCGTACGCGCCCGTGCGCGCTCGCGGGCGGGTTGCAAGCCGCTGGCGGATGAGTCCATGTTCCCGAATGGGGATGGGGGATCCACGACGAGGTAGGGCACGCGCACACTGCGCGGCGCGTGAAATGCGATCGTAAACGCGGTTCGCGACCGATCGCCAGCCCGCCGAAGCGAGGAGCGGTCGACGAGTCGGCGTGCGTCGCGGCGGCTCCGCTCTCGAAGCTACCGGCGTGTCGCCTGCTCCTGCGCTTGGTCCCGTGCGTCCGCGTGGCCGACAGCGGTCGCTGCGTCGACGCGCGTCGCGACCGCGACGACCGGCGCCGCTGGGTGCGCGTCTGTACCTGCTGGCAACGGCGCGAAGCCGTATGCCGCTAGCACCGTTGCCGCCCCGGAGAAAACCGCTGCCAGCCCCCAGGCGAGCAGCTGCGGATCCTGGCCGAATGCCGCGCACACCGCGAGCTCGACGAGCAGCGCGCACGCGAGGACCGCGAGCGGAAGCCGTCGGCCGAGCGCGACGTGGTACTGGGCGAGCACGTAAGCGACCGCGAGCCCCGACATCGCCGCACCGAGCGGTGCCAGCGCCGACACGGCGGCCGTCAGCTCCTCGCCAAACGCCGCGCGGATCACGGTTCGGCCGGCGATCGCGAAGATGGCGACCATCCCCAACGAGCAGAGGCCGAGGATCGCGAGCGCGTGTAGCGCAGCGACGCGCGGGTCCCGCCCGGCGGCGGAACGCCGAGCGGCTTCGGGCACGGTGTACATCGCAAGGCCGACAGCTACCCACACGATCGTCTTGGCGGCGACCGCCACCGCCGCGTAGCCGCCAGCGATGCGATCCGCGTTCAGGTGCTTAGCGAAGATCACGTGTATCTCCTGCATCGCGAGGAGGATCCCGAGGGCCGCCATCGGCACAGCCGACTCGCTCACGAGACGACCGATCGAGGGCTGCGCGCTTGCCGCTGCGCGTGGCGGGGCAGTCCCCCGCAGCCGGAAGATGAGCACTGCGGCGACCACCAAGAAGCTGGCAACGCTCGCCGCGAAGGCCCCGGCGACACCGAGGCCGCCCGCGACGAGAACCACACCGGCGCAGATCCGCAAGGTTGCGTCGGCGACGATGCTTGCGGCGACGAGGCGATAGCGGCCGAGTGCTTGCCAAGCGCCACGCGCGACGCAGAGCAGAGCCCACCGTGCGGCTGTCGCAGGGAGCAGCCCCGCTGCCCACGGCTCGTCGATCGCGAGCGAGCCAGCCAACGGCTCGCGCGCAGCTAGCCCTACCCCGCCACAGATAGCCGTCGCGAGGGCGACCGCACGGATCCACGGCCACGCTGTGGCCACGACCCGCGCAGCGTCGCTTTCGGCGCGACGACGGCCGGCCGCGGCGTGGGCGAGGGAAGTTGCACGCCCCAACCGACGCGCTACCGCGACCTGCAGCGCCGTCCCGGGAACCGAAAGCACCAAGAAGGCGGACACCAGGACCGCGAGCGACGCATAGCCGCTGGCGCCAAGCCAGCGCGCGAAGATGAGCGTGAACGCGAGTCCGAGC
The DNA here is from genome assembly GCA_002898855.1 of bacterium HR41. GTDB lineage: Bacteria > Actinomycetota > Thermoleophilia > Solirubrobacterales > Thermoleophilaceae > Thermoleophilum. The sequence continues at coordinate 185 of BEIR01000103.1, read as the reverse complement.
ACGTTCTGGGCGGCTGTGGCGAGCGCCAGCGCGATCGCTCCGCCGCTGGGGGAAGCGAGCTTCGCGCGGATCGGCTGCAGGGCGGTATTGGCGCCGTCGCTGGCAGCGCGCGTCGCTGGGGGCTGCTCGAGCGTCGATCGCGACACTGTTGCGAGCGTAAGCAGCTGGCGCTAACGCCACAAGTC
>BEIR01000102.1 GCA_002898855.1 bacterium HR41 | reverse complement strand
GCCAGCCAGCGTCGCGGGTCGAGACCGAGCGCGCGCAGCGAGCCGGAGCGGCGCGCGCGGTTGCGGCGCAGATCTTGGATCTGCTTTTGCACTTCCGCCCGCGACAGCTCGTAGAAGACATCCTGGAACTTCACGAATGCGCGGTCCCCGGTCGAGAGGTAGCCGCTCTCGACCATCTGGCCGCCGGGCGAACCGACACGCATGGTGAGGTCGACCTTGGGCAGACCGTTCCGGTTGTCGACGTACGGACCCGTCGCCTGGATGCGGAGCGGCCGCCCGCCGAGCGCACTGCCTTCGAAGTTGAGCGTGGCGTCGATCGCGAGGTCGGCGCTCGGTATGCGCTTCGAGAAAGCGGTGTCGAGGAGTTTCTCGGCGTCGGCGCGGTCGTTGCCGCCACAGCCCCCAGCTACCAGCGCGACGATCGCGAGCAGTATCAGCGCAAGCGGCGCGATCGCCAGACGCGGGAACCGCTTCGCGGCAGGAGCGTGGCTGCCTCGCGAGCGGCTCGGGTCGTTTGCGGTCGGCGAAGCTGACAGCACTTTGGTGGGCAGCGTAGCGAGCCCCGCGAAGCGCGCGCAACGCAGTCATGCACGCGCCCCGTTGTGCCGCCGAGCGTCGAGCGCCGCGGAGCTCGACGGACGCTGCGCGAAGCGCCACCGAGCTGGAACGTGGGCGCCGGTGCGCAACCCTCTGTCGACGGCACTGTTCGAGGATGACGTGACCACTGGCCTTGCGCCCGGCCCAGAGCGGTGCGCGCAGCGCGGTGTGAAAAACGCCGCCAGGTGGCGTTTCCGCGCTGCGTCGTGGGCCGCAGCGGCAGTGGCCGCGCTCGGTGTCGCGGTTCCGTCCGCGGCGTCCGCGCGCGCCGCGGTTCTCGTCGCCACACCCGACGGACGTCTGATCGCGCGCGAGGACCCCTTCGCCCCCCCGCCGAGAGGGGTCGCTCAGGCACCCCGGACGCTCCCCTCCCTGCCGCCACCGGGAGCACCCGAGCTAGACGCCCGCGCGGTCGCGGCGGCGGCCCCTAGCGGTCGCCGAGCGCGAGCGGCTGCGAAAAAAGAGGCGCAGCGGCACCGGCGCTCGCGCACTCCCGCTGGCGTGCGCGCGGTGCTCTCGGCGCTCGCGCGCGCCCGCGAGCGGGGCCACATCGATAGCGCCACCTACCGCTCCTACCGCGACATCCTCGCTCGTGCCCGCACCATGGCGCGCAGGCTGGGCGCGCGCGGCGTGCGCGGCCGCGAGCTCGCCGCGGTGCTGCGCTCGGTCGAGGCGCTCGCGCTTCGCGGTCGGCTGATCCCATCGCGGCTCGCTATCACCTTCCTCGAGTTGCGCCTCAACGAACGCTTCTGGCGCACCGCACGCATCCCCGCCGCGCGCGCCTGGATCGAGGTCGCAGGAAGCGAGCTCCTCTTCGCCTACTTCCCCGGCCAGGGCGTGCGTTTCCACCCCCTCGGCACCTTCAAGCGTGCGAACGCGATGCACGCAGCGTGTGTCCGTCCCGCTGCGACGCCGTGCGAGCAGGAGCGGCTTCTGGCTCTGCTGGACGAGGCACGCACGGTGGCGGTCAGGCGCTCGCGGCGCTTCCGGGCGTTCGAGTACATGTTCGCGTTCGGCGGCGGTCGCCCCCCGTGGATCAGCGCGATGGCAACCGCCACGGCGCTTCAGGCGTACGCGCGCACCGCGCAACTCACCGGGCGCGACGACCTCGTCCGCTTCGCGCGCTCGCTTTTGGGGGCGTTCGCGGCACGACCGCCGCTGGGTGTGAGAACGACCGGACCGCGCGGTGGCGTGCACTACCTGCAGTACTCGTTCGCGCCGCGCCTGTTCATCTTCAACGCTTTCACGCAAGCGGTGATCGGGCTGCACGACTTCGCTCAGCTCACCGCCGACAAGACGGCACGCGCGCGCTTCGACGAGGCGCGCGGCGAGCTCGCCGCCGAGATCCCGGCGAGCGATCTCGGCGACTGGTCGCTGTACTCGTGGCGCGGTCGCGCCTCGACGCCCTCCTACCACGAGCTTCTGCGCGAGCTCCTCGCAGCAGCGTGCACGCGCCGTCTGGGTGCGGTGTTCTGCGACTACGCCGAGCGCTACCGCGCTTACCAGACCGAGCCGCCGCGGATCGAGCCGCTCGTCGCCGCCACCGCCCGCAGTGGGCGACCGCTGCGGATCCGCTTCCGCTTGTCGAAACTCTCGGTCGTAGAGCTCCGCGTCGTACGCGACGGTCGAACCGTGCTGCGGCGGCTCGCCACCTTCGCGCGCGGAACCCGCGCGTTCTCGTGGCGCCCGACACGGCCGGGGAAGTACCGGATCGAGCTGGCGGCCAAGGAGCTCCGCACCGGTCGCGCTCTGCGCGGCCGTGCCGATCCCGTCACCGTTCAGGTGATCGCGGGCGACGACGAGCGCGGCGACAGGGCCGCTCTCGACGGCTGACGCGCGGCGCCATAGCATCCGGGCCCGGATGCCGCCACGCACGATCATCTATACCGGCAAAGGCGGGGTCGGCAAGACGAGCGTGGCGCTCGCCACCGCACGGCGTTGCGCGCGCTCGGGCTTGCGCACGCTCGTGATCTCGACCGATCCCGCGCACAACCTCGCCGACGCCCTCGAGCGCGACGTCGCCAACCGTCCCACCCCCTGCGGGCGCCGCCTCTACGCGCGACAGGTGGAGGCCCAGGAGGAGATCGAACAGCACTGGGAAGCGGTCCAGCGCTGGCTCGTCAATTTGCTCGCCGACCGCGGGCTCGACCGCATAGCCGCCGAGGAGCTGACCGTCCCGCCCGGGATGGACGAGCTCTTCGCCCTGCTCGCGATCAAAGAGCACTACGAGAGCGGCGAGTTCGACTGCCTGATCGTCGACTGTGCACCGACCGGCGAAACGTTGCGGCTGCTCTCGTTTCCCGACGCCGCCGGGTGGTGGCTCGAGAAGGTCTTGCCGCTCGAACGCAAGCTGGTCGCTGCCGCGCGCCCGCTGGCGCGCACCCTGCTCGACGTTCCGCTTCCCGACGACCCGGTGTTCGAGGAGGTCGAGCGCCTCGTGCGCGGCCTCGGCGAGCTGGCGGGGATCCTGCGCGACCGCTCGACGACCAGCGTGCGGCTCGTTCTCAACCCCGAACGGATCGTCGTGCGCGAGGCGATGCGTACCTACACCTACCTCAACCTCTACGGGTTTCCCGTCGACGCCGTCGTCGCCAACCGTGTCCTCCCGCCCGAGGCCGGGGGCGACTACTTCGCACCGTGGCGCGCCCTGCAGAGCGAACAGCTCGACCTCGTGCGCGAGGCGTTCGCGCCGCTACCGGTACTCGAGGCACCCCACTTCCCGCGCGAGGTGGTGGGCACGCGGATGATCGACCGCCTCGCCGACGCGCTCTTCGACGGCACCGAGGCGCACGCGGTTCTTCATGACGGCGCGCGGCCCGAGCTCAGCGACGACGGCGACGAACCGGTGCTGCGGCTGCCCTTGCCGCTCGCCGCGCGCGGCGACATCAAGGTGCGGAAGGTCGGGCTCGAGCTGGTGGTGCGGGTGGGCCCGCACAAGCGCACCGTGGTGTTGCCGGACTCGCTCGCCGGTTGGGCACCGGCTGGCGCGCGCGTCGACCAAGGCCAGCTCGAGATCAGGTTCCGGCGCCGCGAAACGGCGCTCGCCCAGGCACGGTGAGCGCTTCGCGCGACAGAGCCGCCGGCGAGGGCGACAACGGCCACGCCGGCTTTTCGCGCGGTGGTGACGATTTCGCGCATCTGCGCGACCACCGCCACGACGGCACAGCCGGCACCAGCGACCGCGACCGACGCCGCCCGCCACACACCCCGCTCTTCGACCTGGCGCTGCTCGTGTACGTAGTCGAAGCGCTGCGACGGGCGCTGCCCGCCGACCTGCGGACCCGCGCCACTGACGCTCTGCGCGAGTTCCTACTCGCGCTGCGCGATCTGATCGACTGGTACCTCGAGCGTCTCGACGGGCGACGGCGCCAGCCCGAGGTAGAGGAGATCCCGCTCGAGTAGCGTCGCGCTGCTGGCGGCCCGCCGCTCGCAGCACCGCCCGCCGCGGCGCTAGGGCAAGCGGATGGCGCGGATCGCGTGCTCGTCGGGCAGCTTGGCGAGCACCTGGCGCACGATCTCGAGCACGTCGTGCTCGTCGTGGCCGAGATCGTCCATCAGCGTCTTGAGCGCCGTCCAGGTGACCTTGAGCTGCGCGGGGGTGAGCTCGAGGCGATAGGCGACGTCGTCGGGACCGATCAGTTCCTCGCCGCCCCGCTCCTCGCCCGGCTGCGTGCGCTCCTCGCTAGCCACGCTGCCGATGCTAGCCGCGCGCGCAGGTGCTGCGCCACCGCCGAACTGCGAGCGCGCGCTACCGCGAGAATGTCGCGAGCGACAGTGACGCGAGATCCCGACACCACCGGCTCGGCACGCGTGCGGGCGGCCGCCGCGATGCTCGCGCGCAACGCCCGCCTCACCTGGCGGCGCTGGCGCAACGAACAGCGTGTCGTCGCGGTGCTCGCCGCACTCGTGATCGCCAGCACTTTCGGGCCGTTCTCGCTCGTCGAGCTCGCCCAGGCGGTGGTGGCGGTCGCCTTGCTGGTGCTTCTGTGGGCGCGCGCCAACGGCAAAGCTTTCCACCTGCCCGGTGGCGACGGCACGATCGTCGCTGTCGCCGGCGGCTGGCTCGCGTTTTTGATCCTCGTGCGCCTTTTCAGCCGTCCGCTCGGCCAGAGCGTGCTGGCGCTGGCGTGCGCGCTGCTCTTGGTGGCTGTAGGCGTGCGTGAGCGGTCGCGCGGCAGCGCGTTCCACCGCTAGCTCCGCTCGTCGCCAAGGTCGAGGCGCATGCGCAGCCAGTCGCCTCTCGTCCCCTCGGCGCGAAAGCCGTGGCGCTCGTAGAAGCGCTGCGCGCGCGCGTTACCGGAAGCCACCGCCAGCCCGATCGCTCGCGCCCCGCGCGCCCGCGCAGAAGCGACGACAGCGCGCAGGAGCAGCGACCCCACGCCCTGCCGATGTCGGTCGCGCACCACGACTAGCTCGTGCAGCTCGGCCTCGATCCCGTGCTCGCCGCTTTCCCAGCTGCGGTGACAGCCGGCGAACCCGACCGCGCGGTCGCCGGCGAACGCGACGAGGAAACCCTCTGGATCGCCCCGCCACAACCAGCGCACGTACAGCGCTACGCGCCGGCGACCGCTGTACGCGTAGCGCTCGAGCCCGCGGTAGGCGTCGAGGTAGACGTCGACGAGTTCGCGCGTGCGGGCGCGCAGGGCGGCACGGTCGAGGGTCGCGACCGTCACGCCGGACGGCGCGCGCTCGAAACCCCTGCCGGTGTGCTCGCGCTCGCTGCCCACGTTGGTTGAATCCTGGCGTGACCGAGCAGCCGCCGCGCCCACCGCGCCCGCTCGAGAGCAGCGCCGAGCCCGCGCTCGCCGCGTGGCTGCGCGACGAAACGTTGGCGCTGGCGAGTCTGCCGTCGCCGTCGGGGACAGAAGGCGCGGTCGCCGAGCGCGCGTCAGCGCTGGCGCGCACGCTGGGGCTCGAAGCGCGACCGCTGCGCGCCGGCGACGGCACGCTCGCGGCGCTCGTCGTCACACCGCCCGGGGCGAGGGGCGACACGTTCGACCTCGTGCTCTGCGCCCACCTCGACACCGTGGCGCCGCCGCCGGAGCGCGTCGGTCCGCCGCTCGCCGACGACCGCTGGCCGGCGCGCCCGTACGCCGGCGGCGGTTGGGTTGCGGGGCTCGGCACGCT
>BEIR01000101.1 GCA_002898855.1 bacterium HR41 | reverse complement strand
CGTCGTGTTCAGCTTTCGCTGCGCTTTCAAGCACGTCGTGTATGTTAACACGAACGTCCGTTATCTCGAACAACTCGTCGTCTCCCTTCTGCCGCTGCCGGTCGGATTGCCCGTCGCTGGGGACCCTTCGCCACGCGTCGCCCGGTCAAGAACCGTCGATCTCGCCCCAGGACACGAGCCCGAGACGCAGCGCGCGCAGCGCCAATTCGAGCTGCAAACGGCCGTCGGGATCGTCGAGGCGATCGCCGAGAAGCGCACGCAGGCGACCCAGCCGGTAGCGCACCGTCTGCGGATGGACAGCGAGCTCCCGCGCCATCCGCTCGATCCGGCCCTGCACACTCAGCCACGCCTCGAGCGTCTCGACGAGCCGGACTCGCGTCGCCGGCGGCTGCGCAGCTAGCTCGCCGAGCGCCCGCCGTGCCAGACGCCCGAGCGCGTCCGCATCGGCGGCCAACACCAGTTCGGTCGGGTGGTCGTCGGCGAACAGCGGACCGCCCTCGTCGAGTGCACCCGTGCGCGCGAGCGCCAACAGGCGCCGCGCGCCCTCGTAGCTTCGTGCCGCCTCGAGCAGCCCGACCTCCGGCCCTATCACCGCCGGCGCACCGCGCAGGCCGCGTGCCAGTTCACGGCGGCTGGCCGGTGCGCCGGGATCGGCGATCACTGCGCAGGTGAACTCTTCGTGCTGGGCGACCAGCGCGCGCTCCCCGAGCCGCCCCGCCACCACCACGGCGCGTTCGTCGGTGAGGGCGATCGCGAGCGTACGCGGCAACGCCCACCCGCACTGTTCGGCGGCGGCGCGAACCAGCGTCGGGTCGGGCGCGTCGGCAAGGAGCAGCGTCAGCAGGCGCTGTCGACGCTGCTGGCGCTCGCCGACCGAGTCGGCCTGTTCGAGAGCGTAGCCTTCGATCGACTCTGCCGAGAGCTCGTCGATGTAGGCGAAGATCGCCTCGGCGAGGTCGTAGAGGACGTCGGGCGATAGGCCCGCCGCCTTGCCGAGCTGGGCGAACCGGCGCCAAGCGACGCGCGCCCCTACCCGGTAGGCGGCGAGCAAGGCGTCGATTCCGCGCCCCGAGCGCATCTCGGCGCGTCCGAGCTGCACGTAGATCTCGTTGCCGCTCGCTGCCGCCGGCTCGTCGCGACCGAGCATCGCGATGAAACGCCGCAACGCCTCTTCCACCCCCAGTCGCAGCGCCTGCCCGAACGGACCCTCGAGCGGTCGCCGATACTCCGGTACGTCGCGGCGTATCGCGGTGATGATCTCGTCGGCCACCGTGGGGAGATGAGGGGCGAGAGCTTCGGCCACCGCCGGCGGCAGCGAACGCCACGGCACACCTACCGACTGCGCCCGCGGCCGCACCGGCCGCGCCGTGCGGCGCGTCACCGGGACGCGCAGCTCGCTTCCCTCTCCCGCTCCGTCGCTAGCAGCCACTTGTTGGAAACCTACAAGTTTCCTGGGCGCCGTTGCGGTCGTTGCCACGAGTTCGCCGCCACTGATTGCGGCTTAGATAGGAAACGGCGCACGGGTTGTGCCGGCCGCTTCGGCTCCCCCGCAAGCTACGAACGGCGACCCGGCGAGCGCCAATCGAATCGACGGCCAAGGGATCGCGGAGCAGGGATGAGCAGTCAACCACGAGTGCAGGCGAGCACCATCGACGCCGAGACGAGCGGAGAAGACCAGCGCGTGCCCAACCGCACGCCCGCGGCGGGCACGACAGCGCCCACGCTGGAGCGCACCGGTGCAGCGCCCCACGATCGTCGCCAGCACCCGAAACCCGAGCCTGCGCGCGAGCACGACGACCTCCCGCTCGGTCACAAGCTGACGATCTTGGCAGCGGTGGTGGTGCCCTTCCTCGGCACGATCGCGGCCGTGGTGTTCTTGTGGAACCGGCTGGTGTTCGCACAGGACATCGCGATGCTCGTCGTCGGCTATCTGCTCACCGCGCTCGGCATCACCGTTGGTTTCCACCGCTACTTCACGCACCGTTCGTTCGAGACCAAGCCCTTCATCCGCTACGCGCTGGCGGTGCTCGGGTCGGCGGCGGTGCAGGGCCCGGTGATCGGCTGGGTTGCCGACCACCGTCGCCACCACGCCCACTCCGACGAAGAGGGCGATCCGCACAGCCCGCACGTCGGTCACGGCCGTGGCCTGCGCGGCGCCCTCAGGGGTCTCTATTGGGCGCACATGGGATGGCTGTTCGACGGGTCGACGCGCGGCAACCGGCGCCGCTACGCACCGGAACTGTTCGAGGACCGGGGCATCGTCGCGATCGATCGCCTGTTCGTGCCGATCGTCGCCGCAAGCCTCGTGTTGCCGTTGCTGATCGGCTGGGCGATCGGCGGCACGCTGACCGCCGCTCTCACCGGTTTCGTCTGGGGCGGTCTTGTGCGCGTGTTTTTCGTTCACCACGTCACGTGGAGCATCAACTCCGTCTGCCACTTCTTCGGTCGCCGCCGCTTCGCCACAGACGATCGCTCGACCAACGTCTTCTGGCTTGCGCTGCCCTCGCTCGGCGAGTCCTGGCACCACAACCACCACGCTTTCCCGCGCTCGGCCGAGCACGGTCTGCGCTGGTGGGAGATCGACGTCTCGGCGCTGGTGATCCGAGCGCTCGAGCGCCTCGGCCTCGCCTGGAACGTCGTGCGGATACCGCCCGAGCGCCAGAAGCAGCGGCTCGAGGCCGTGTCCTGACCGCGGCCCGAGCCGCCGGCCACAGCCTGCGCAAACAGCTCAGCCGCGAGCGCGAGCGGCGCGAACGGCGTCGCGCAGAACCGCCGCGAGCGCCTCGCTGTTGCAAGGGAACACCGCTGCCCGAGCGGCCGGGTGGGCGGCCGCCGTCCGTGCCAGCGCGACGATCTCTCGCTCGTCGAGGTTCAGCAGCTCCGCAGGCGGACGCGCGCCGGCGGCGGCAAGCCGCTTGGCGACCACTGCCAGCGCTTGCTCGCTCGTGGGTGTCGTGGCGTCGCTCGCGCCGACGCCGACCCCGCGCAAAAAGGCTTCGAGCCAGGCGCTCACTGCCGGGCTTGCTGAGCGAGCTGCATGTCGCGCGCTCGCTGCGAGCACGGCCGCGTTAGTCGTCGCGTGAGCGCAACCGAGCGCACGCACAAGCGTCTGGCAGAGCGCGTGGTGGAAGGCAATGCCCGCTTCTCCCGACGCCCAGCCCGCCAACAGTGCGCCGACCGCGAGCGTTCCATGCAGCTCTCGCCGCTCGACCGCGCCATCCTCGCCGAGCAGGCGCAGCCCGGCTGCGAGAAGCTCGCTGCCGGCGAGCGCCGCGGCGCTCGCGACCGGCGACGCGCGTTTGGTGTAGAGCGCCTCGAGCGCGTGGGCGAGCGCGTTCGCGGCGCTCTCGGCAAGCAGCCGCTGCGGCGCTTCGGCGAGTAGGTCGGGATCCCACACAACGAGCTCCGGCCTGACCATCCCGCGCGCGGCCTGCTCGTAACCGCGCGGCAAACGGTGGAAGCCCGTCATCTCGGCGCCGCTGAGGGTGGTGGGAACGGCGGCACAGCGCGCACCGGTCACCGCGGCGACCGCCTTCGCGCAGTCGATCACGCGTCCACCGCCGATCGCTACTAGGTCGTGCCCGCGTAGAGCGGGCAGAAGCTCGGCAGAGAGCTCGTCTACGCGCCCCGGCCCGACCGCCACCACCTCCGCTCCCGGGAGCAGGGCCGCGAGCGCCGTTTTGTCGGCCCGGCGCCCGACGAGCACCAGCGGCCGGGCGAAACCGGCACGCTCGACGTGCGTGGCGAGCTCGTGGCGGGCGCCCGGCGCGAAGCGCACCAAACGGCCGTCATTTCCCCACTCGAACGCGCCGCTCGCCACCAGGGCTCGCGGCGACAAAGCGCCGGTCACGGCGTCGGTACTTCGCGTGCCGCCCGCTGTAGGTGGTGCTCGGCCTCGGCAGCGGCGGACTCGGCCAGAGCGTTGGAGAGCGCCCGCACGTACGCTTTGCCGGACGCCTCGATGATGTCGGTCGACACGCCGACCCCGCTTGCTACGCGCCCGTCGACCTCGACCTGAACAGTCACCTCGCCGAGCGCATCGCGCCCGCCCGTAATGGCGCCCACGCGGTACTCGCGCAGCCGCGCCTCCTTGCCGACGGCAGCGTTGATAGCGCTGAACAGCGCGTCGACCGGGCCGTCTCCGGTGAAGCTCCCCGATCGCACCTCGCCGTCAGGGGTCTGCACCTCGACCCGTGCGAGCGGCGTGCGCCGCGACGACGCCTCGACGTCGAAGGCGACGAGCTCGAACGCTTGCGGCCGGTGCTTGATCTCGTCGGACACGATCGCCTCGAGGTCCAGCGCCGTCACCTGCTTTTTCTTGTCAGCGATCTCCTTGAAGCGCTGGAAAGCCTGGTTGAGGGCGGCGCCGTCGACGCGCAGCCCAAGCTCCTCGAGCGCCTTGCGCAAAGCGTGCCGCCCCGAGTGCTTGCCGAGCACGATCTGGTTCGACTCGAGGCCGATCGTGCGCGCATCCATGATCTCGTAGGTGGTGCGATCCTTGAGCACGCCGTCCTGGTGGATGCCTGCTTCGTGCGCGAAGGCGTTGCGGCCGACGATCGCCTTGTTGGGCTGCACCGGGTAGCCAGTGAGGCGCGAAACCAACCGGCTGGTGCGGGCGATCTCGCGCGTGTTTATTCCCGTCCACAGCCCGAGCGACGGCTCGCGGGTGTGCAACAGCATCACGATCTCTTCGAGCGAGGCGTTACCGGCGCGCTCGCCGATCCCGTTCACCGCGCACTCGACCTGGCGACAGCCGGCCATCAGCCCGGCCAGCGAGTTCGCGACGGCGAGTCCGAGGTCGTTGTGACAGTGCACCGACACCGTCACCTTCCTGAGATCCGGCACGAGCTCGTAGAGCTTGCGGAACATCTCCGCGTACTCGTGCGGCATCGTGTAGCCGACGGTGTCGGGCACGTTGATGGTGGTAGCGCCCTCTTCGATCGCGATCTGGATCACCTCGGCCATGAACTCGATGTCCGACCGCGATCCGTCCTCGGGCGAGAATTCGACGTCGTCGCAGAGCTCGCGCGCGTAGGCGACCGCGGCGCGCGCCTGGCCCTTCACGTCCTCGCGCGTGGTTTGCAGCTTGCGTTCGATGTGGATGTCGGAGGTTGCGATGAAGGTGTGGATGCGCGGCCGCTCGGCATCCTTGATCGCGTTCCAAGCAGCGTCGATGTCCTGCTTGGCGGTGCGCGCGAGCGCACAGATCACCGGGCCCTCGACCTCGCGCGCGATCAGCTGTACCGCCTCGAAATCGCCCGGCGAGGTGATCGGAAAGCCGGCCTCGATGATGTCGACACCGAGACGGGCGAGCTGGTGCGCGATCTCGAGCTTCTCCTGCGGGTTGAGCGAAATGCCGGGCGACTGCTCGCCGTCGCGGAGGGTGGTGTCGAAGATCTTGACCCGGTTTTCGGGTTTGCGCTCGCGCTTGTTGTCGACGTCAGCTGTCATGTCGCTCCCTGCTCCTCTGATCGGACCTACGGCTCCCTTCCTTCACCTCTGGCCGCCGTTCGCGGCCGCAGCGCACGCTCACTCCCCCCGAAGGGGGAGAAGAAGGAGGCGTAGGTCGCGGAGGAACGACATCGACCGATAAGGCTAGCAACGCACTAGCCGGCAACACAGGCACGCGTGTGTCGCCTCGTGTCGCGTTGTCGTCGAAAGGGCCGGCGCGAGCGCTGTGGGGCGCCCCGTGCGAGCAGGACGCGTACGCAGTGCCCCCGCATCCGGCTTGACCCCTTCGCGGCCCGCC
>BEIR01000100.1 GCA_002898855.1 bacterium HR41 | reverse complement strand
GGTGCGGTCACGCTGGGGACGTTGTCGGGGCGGGGCGACAAGGGCCTGGCGAGCGTGCTGGCGCTGGGCGACGAAGGGGGCACGGGCAGCGACGGGTCTGTGTCGCAAGCTAACGGCCCGGCTGGCGCGGCGTCGAGCCAGGGGCCCCTAGCCGACGCAGGCGCGGCGTCCCGAGCCGACGCGACGGAGAGCTAGAGGTGGCACGGGAAGTTGACAGCCCCCGTCCGGACGGGTGCGAGCGGATCGCGGCCGCCTTCCGCGACGCTGCCGGCCGAGCTGCGTTGATGCCCTATCTCCTTGGCGGCTACCCGGATCTCGAGACGTCGCGCGCCTGTCTTGTCGCCGCGGTTGAGGCCGGTGCCGACCTGGTCGAGCTCGGCATCCCGTTCTCCGACCCCCTCGCCGACGGGCCGGTGATCCACCACGCCGCAACGCTCGCACTGGAGCGCGGCGTGACGCCCGGGGACGTGCTTGCGCTCGCGGCGAGCGTGGCCGAGCGGGTTCCCGTGGTCGTGATGGTCTACGCCAATGTGGTGTTCACGCGTGGTACCGAGCGGTTCCTCGACGAGCTGCGGGCAGCCGGCGTGGCCGGTCTGATCGTCCCGGATCTGCCGTTCGACGAGGCGGCGGTGGTGCGCGCCGCTGCCGACGAGCGCGGACTCGCGCTGGTTCCGCTCTGCGCTCCGACCACACCCGACGACCGCCTGCGTGTGCTGGCAGCCGGGGCGCGCGGCTTCGTCTATGCCGTGTCGCTGACCGGCACGACGGGCGAGCGCGATGCGCTGCCGCCGGGGCTCGACCGCTTCGTGGCGCACGTGCGCTCCCTGGCGCCGGTTCCGGTAGCGGTCGGATTCGGTGTTTCGCGTCCCGAACAAGCGGCGCGCGTGGCCGAGATCGCCGACGGCGTGATCGTCGGCAGCCGCATCGTGCGGGCGGCGGGGGAGGGGGGTACGGATGCTGTCCGCACCGTCGTGAGCGAACTTGCCGCTGCCGTCGCGGCGGTGCGCCAAACCGCCTGACGGCGCGCGACCCCTGCCAGGCACGACACAGCGCTCGCGGCGCGGCACCCGACCCGGCTCGAGGGCGATGCTCTGGTAGGGTCTCGGCGCCGAGCGCGGGGACCACACGGCCGATCGGGAGGGGGTGGCCAGGATGAGCGACGAAGGCCTGCAGCAGGACGCGACCACGACGAGCCCTGCCGCGATCTGCGCGAAGGGGTACTTCGATGCTCTGTCGCGTCGCGATCCCGACGCGATGATCGCGCACTGGGCCCCGGACGGCATCGACGACATCGTGCCGTTGCGGGTGCTTCGCGGTCACGACGAGATCCGCTCCTTTTTCAGCGGTCTGTTTGCGGCTATGCCCGATCTAGAGACACATGTGCGGCGCATCGTCGCCGACGAGGCACGGGCTGCCGTCGAGTGGCGGATGCGAGGCACGTTCAGCGGTAGCTCGTTCGAGGGCATCGCGCCTACCGGTCAGACACTCGAGCTGCGCGGCATCGACCTGCTCGAGGTCAAGGGAGCGCTCATCGTCCGCAACGTTGCGTACTACGATGGCGCGGCTTTCGCCCGCCAGCTGGGGATGCTGCCAGCACCCGACTCCCCGGCCGAGCGGGCGCTTAAGAGTGCGTTCAACGCTTACGTCAAAGTGCGCAGGGACATAGTCGGAAGAATCGGAGGGTCGCGCTGATGGGCGTTCTCGTCACTATCGTGATCGGTCTTCTCTTCTGGGTCGCTGCCTGGGCGTTCGGCGCGAAAGCGATCGACGCCTTCCTCGTCACGGTGTTGCTCGCGGTCGCGGCAGCAGCGGTACGGGCGGTGGCGCCGAGCATTCGCCGCGGGATGCGGCTCGAGCGCGATTCTTCCTGACCGTCGGTCGCGGGCTCGTCAACCGAAGAAGGTCGCCGCGAGCTCGTAGAGGTCGTCCGGCACGAGCTTCGGTTTGCGCACCGCATCGGTTAGCGGCACGAGTTCGATCGCGGTGCCGCGTAGTGCCGCCATCGTCCCCCAGCGGCGCGCAGCGACAGCGTCAGCAGCCGCGATCCCGAACCGTGTCGCTAGCACGCGGTCGAACGCTGTCGGGGAGCCGCCGCGCTGCGTGTGGCCGAGCACGACGGAGCGCGTCTCGTAGCCCGTTCGCTGCTCGATCTCGCGCTCCAGGATCTGGCTGATGCCACCGAGGCGCACGTGCCCGAACTCGTCGGTGCCCTGTTCGCGCACTACCAGCGTCCCTTCGCGCGGTTGCGCCCACTCGGCGACGACGACGATCGAGAAGTAGCGGCCGCGGGCGTGCCGCCGGCGCACGAGGTCGCACACCTCTTCGATGTCGAACGGGCGCTCGGGGATCAGGATCACGTCGGCACCGCCGGCCAGCCCGGAGTGGAGAGCGATCCAACCGGCGTGGCGCCCCATGACTTCGACGACCATCACGCGGTTGTGCGATTCGGCAGTGGTGTGAAGACGGTCGATCGCCTCGGTCGCGACTGAAACCGCTGTGTCGAACCCGAAGGTGAGGTCCGTCGCGCTGAGGTCGTTGTCGATCGTCTTCGGGACGCCGACGACCGGGACCCCGTGTTCGCGCCAGAGACGCTCGGCGGCGCCGAGCGTGTCCTCGCCGCCGATCGCGACGAGACCGTCGAGCTCCAGCTCGGCGAGCGTGCGCCGGACGCGCTCGGGACCGTCGTCGCGCTTGAAGGGGTTCGTGCGCGACGTGCCGAGGATCGTGCCGCCACGTGGCAGGATGCCTCGCGTCGACTCGATGGTGAGCTCCTCGTGAACGTTCTCCAGCACGCCGCGCCAGCCGTCGCGGAACCCGAAGAGGGTGTGACCGTGCCGCTCGACACCTCGACGCACGATCGCCCGAATCGCCGCGTTCAGACCTGGACAGTCGCCACCACCGGTAAGGACTCCGATGCGCATGTCAAGCGAGCCTACCGACAGCGGGCGCGAGCGACTGAAGCCGATAGCGAGGTCTCGTCCCCGACAACCACGAGCCTGCGTGTGTCCGTGCCCCCGCCAGTGGGACACCGACGCGCGAGCGCGCAGGGGCGCGCTGCGCGCACGGTGGCGCTACTCGCCGCGGCGTTCGCCGTCGCCCTGTTCACCGGTTGTGGTAGCGAGCGAGTTGCGGCGCGTTCCGAAGCGGGCGCGCTCGTCGCTGTCAGCGCGCCCGCTCGCGGGCCGCAGGCCGGTCTGGCTCGCGCTTTCGCCACCGGGGTGGCCGAGGGTGTGCGCAGGGTCCAGGGGCACGGCGGTCCGGCGCTCGAGGTAGTGCGTCTCGACTCTTCGGCGCCCGACGGCAGAGGGACCGACCCCGAGCAAGTGGCCGCCAACGTCGCGACGCTGTTGCGTCGCGGCCGCGTGCGGCTGTACCTGGGCGACCTCGACAGTCAAGCCACGGCAGTCGCGCTGCCGGAGTTGAACCGCGCCGGCGTTCCGGTTGTGACCGGCGCCCCCGGTGCGGTCGGTTTTGATGCCCGGGGACCGGGGCGGCCCACCGGCGAGCCGGCTCGCTACTACCCGCACGGCAATCGAACGCTGGTGCGCCTCGTGCCCAACGACAGTGCGCGCACGCGGCTTGCTGCGCAGCTGTTCGCGCGCCAGCGGTGCCGCTCGTCGGTAGTTCTGAGCGACGGGACGCTCGACGGCGAGGCGGCGCGCCTGGCCTTTCGTGCTGCCGCGCGCACCGCGGGTCTCCGCGCGCCTACAGAATGGACGTACGAGGGCGGGCGGCTCGACACCGCGGTGGCGGCCGAGCTGGCAGCGGCGCCGCGTCCGCTCTGCGTTTTGGCAGCCACCGGGGGCGGCGCGCGCGGATTGGCGCTGCTTGCGAGCGCAGCGGCCGCCGCCAGCGGCGGCGTTGTCGTCGCCTTCGACCGCTTCGATGCTCGCGCAAGGGCACTGGTCGCGCGGCGGGCGCGCAGCAGGGTTCTCGTGGTGACATGGTTCCGGAGTCCCGGCGAGGACGCCTACCGGGAGCTCGGACGGCGCGCCGGCCGCGTGGCGGCGCGGGCGCTCGCTGCGCGCCCCGGCGACCGGCTTTCGCTAGCCGGGTTGATGGAGCGGTTGCGGCGAGAGACGGAACGCGAAGCGCTGTCGTCGTTGCGGGCCGCGCCGCTCGCCCGGCCGCGCGACTAGCCTTTGGCGGCCCATGTCGAGTTCCACCGTGAGCGTGCTCGACGGGTCGACGTTCGTCGTCGCCGACGGCGTCGGTGATATCGACGCTTCCCGCAACCCCGACCACGGGTTCTACGTCGACGACACCCGTGTCCTGTCGCTTTTCCGCTTGCGGGTCGATGGCAGCGATCTGACCGCGTTGTCGGTGAGCAGCGAGCGCCACCTCCACGCCCGCTTCTTTCTCGTGCCGGCGGCGCGACGCAAGTTCGACGACCCGCGCCTGTCGGTGATCCGGGAGCGGGTGGTGCGCGAGGAGTGGGTCGAACAGTTGACCGTTTTCAACCACACCCCGCAGCGCACCAGGGTCGAGCTCGAGGTCGAGATCGACGCCGACTTCGCCGACCTGTTCGAAGTCAAGGAGGGTGCGGTGCGGCCGCGTCCGGCCGAGAGGCGCGTCCTGGGCGACAGGCTGCTACTGCGCTACCGCCGCGAGCAGTTCGAGCGCGGGGTCGAGTTGGCGGTTGTGCCCGAAACCGGCGGCGACAGCGGCGACGGCGCCAGTGGGGGTGCGGCGGTGGCGTCCGCCGTCACCGTACAGCCCCGCTTCGACGGCCGCGGCTTGCGCATCCCGATCGAGCTCGCCGGGCGCGGCTCGGCCCGGCTCGAGCTCCACTTCCGACCGCTCGGGGAAGGGCGCAGCAGCGACAGCGGCGAGCGCACCACTTTCGCTGCTGCGCTCGCGGCGGCACGCGCCCGCCGCGAGGAGTGGCAGCGCGAGGCGCCGGAGCTCACCACCGACTGGACCGAGCTGGAGCAGCTGTGGCGCGCGAGCATCGCCGACCTCGCCGCGCTCCGTTTCCGACCGCGCCACGCCGGCGCCGTCGAGCTGCCGGCGGCCGGCCTGCCCTGGTTCATGGCGCTGTTCGGGCGCGACACGCTGATCGCTAGCTACCAGGCGCTGCCCTTTCTGCCGGACCTCGCGCGCGCAGCGCTGCGCACGCTCGCTGCCCTGCAGGCGACCAGCGACGACCCCGAGCGTGACGCCGAGCCAGGCAAGATCATCCACGAGCTGCGCTCGGGCGAGCTCGCCGCGTTCGGAGATTCGCCGCACTCGCCTTACTACGGCTCGGCCGACGCCACCCCGTTGTTTTTGGTGCTGCTCGACGAGTACCACCGCTGGACGGGCGACGACGTCTTGGTGCGCGAACTCGAGCCGAACGCCCGCGCGGCGCTGCGTTGGATCGACCGCTACGGCGATCGCGACGGCGACGGTTTCGTCGAGTACGCGACCCGCAACCCGATGCGCGGGTTGCGCAACCAGTGCTGGAAGGACTCCTGGAACTCGATCGTGTTCGCCGACGGCAGCATCGCCGAGCCGCCGATCGCGAGCTGCGAGGTGCAGGGCTACGTGTTCGATGCAAAACGCCGCTGCGCGCGCCTGGCGCGGGAGGTGTGGGGCGACCCGGCGCTCGCCGAACGGCTCGAGGCGCAGGCCAGCGACCTCGCCCGCCAGTTCGACGCGGCCTTCTGGCTCGACGAGCGCGGTTTTTACGCCCTTGCGCTCGATCGCAACAAGCGTCCATGCGACGTTTTGACGTCGAACGTCGGGCACTTGCTGTGGAGCGGCATTGTCCCACCCGAGCGCGCCGCGCGCCTCGCCG
>BEIR01000099.1 GCA_002898855.1 bacterium HR41 | reverse complement strand
GGCCAGCGCTGCACAGGCACACACGGCGGCGCCGGCGGCCGAGACGGTCGCGGCGTCAAAGCGCCCCACCAAGGCCACCGCTCCGCGCTCGCTCCTCGTCCGTGCCCTCGCCCTCGCCGCCCGTGGCGCGGGCCACGGCGCTGCCTCGCTCGCGATCGTTCGCGGCACGCGCCGCGCTGCGTGAGCGGCGCCACAGCGTGTTGCAGCCGAGCGCTCCATCGCGCGCGAGCACCACGACCTCGCTCACCACGCGCCGTCCACCGAGTTCGCGACGCATGTGCACGACCACATCGATGGCAGCCTCGAGCTGGGCACGGACGGCGGCGTGGGGCAGGTCGACGTCGGCCATGAGCGCCAGGACCTCGAGGCGCCGCAACGCGTCGCGCGGCGAGTTGGCGTGGATGGTCGAGAGCGAGCCCTCGTGGCCGGTGTTCATCGCCTGCAACATGTCGAGCGCCTCGCCGCCGCGCACCTCCCCCACCACGATTCGGTCGGGCCGCATGCGCAGGGCGTTACGCACGAGCTCGCGGATCGTGACCGCACCGCGCCCCTCGAGGTTCGCCGGCCGCGCTTCGAGGCGCACGACATGCTCGCGCTCGAGCCGCAGCTCGGCAGCGTCCTCGATCGTGATCAGACGCTCGCCGGGCGGGATCTCGCGGCAGAGGGCGGCGAGCAGCGTCGTCTTGCCCGATCCCGTACCGCCGCTGACGAGCAGCGAGCGCCGTTCGTGCACGGCCGCGACGAGCTCGCGCGCGACGTGCTCGGGGAGCGTGCCGAGCTCGACCAGCTCGGCGAGCGCGAAACCACGCTTGCGGAAGCGTCGGACGGTGAGACAAGGACCGTCGACAGCGAGCGGCGGCAGGATGACGTTGACACGCGAGCCGTCGGGGAGACGCGCGTCGCAGATCGGGTTGGCTTCGTCGACGCGACGCCCGAGCGGCGCGAGTATCCGCTCGACGACGTCGAGCAACGCGTCTCGGCTGGCGAAGGCGATGCCGGTGCGAACGAGGCGCCCGGAACGTTCTACCCAGACCTCGTTCGGGCCGTTCACCATCACCTCGTCGACCCCCTGATCGGCCAGGAGCGGCTCGAGCGGTCCGTAGCCGTGCGCGAGAACACGCAGGCGGTCGGCGACGAGCGCACGCGTCTCGGCCGGCAGCACGCCGGCCTCGCGAGCGACGAGGCGGTCGATCGCGGCGGTCGCGCTCTCGTCCCCGCCGTCGCTCGCTTCGGTCACCTCGGCGAGCAGGCGCTCGCGCAAACGGCGCGCGAGCTGCTCGAGCGGATCTTCGGCAGGAGCGAATTCCCGGTTCACCCGTGTCGATAAAGGAACGGCGCCCGCTCCTTCGCCCCCACGCACTCAGCGTGGGAGAAGCGGCGAGGCGACGCTCGTTCCGAGACCGCTGCGCTCTCCGAGCCGCCGCAAGACGACAGCGGTGTCGGCGATCGCGATACCGGTGAGGTGCTCGTCGCGCTGCTCGAAGTCGCGGACGATCGCCGCCAGCGCCTGTTCGTAGCGCTCGCTGTCGCCGCTCGCGATCGCAGCGATCGCTGCGGCCGTGCGCTCGAAAGCGCCGCCTCCGGCGGCCATCGCGGCGGCGGCGCGGCGGGCGAGTTCGCGCTCACCGGCTGCGAGAGCTGCTAGCGCCACCGCGTAGGCGCACGCCGGTGACGGCAGCACACCGGCCAGATCGACACCGGCCGCCTTGAGTGCGTCGAGGGCCGCCCGGCCGGCCGCGGCCGCGTCGCTGCCGGCGAGCACGGTGCACTTCACGTAGCCGATCAAGCGCCCGTAGCTTTCGGGCGGCGCCGAGCGCCAGCTCTGGAAGTACGCCGCGGCGGCGTCGCGGTAACGCGCTTCGGCCTCGCTCCGGCGCCCGGCGAGGAGCGCTTCGTGACCTGCACGCTCGGCGTTGAGGGCCGCGCGGAGGGCGGCTTGGTGCGCCTTGAGGCGACCGCTCTCTCCGCCGTCTTCACCGAGGCCCGGGGGGCCCGAGCGGTGGCCCCGCCGCTCGCTGACAGCGCTTCGCGCAAGCTCGGCGTGCAGCGCTCGGACGGTGTCGCGACCGACCTCGTCGCGCACCGCGGCCCGTGTCAGCTTGCCGACGAGCCGTTCGAGATAGCGCACGTACGCTTCCTGCTCGCGGCGCATGCGGTGCAGTTCGCGCGCGAGCGTCGGCTCGGCGAGCTCGGTGGCCACCGTCTCAGCGGCGAGCAACGCGGTGACCGCTCGCCCTGCCACGGCGGCTTGGTGGAGTGCCCGCGCGAGATCGGCCTGCGCCCCGCGGGCGCGCGGGTGCTCGACCCGACGCAGCGGCGCACGCTCGGCGAGCGGCGCGAGCGCGGCGCGCGTCGCGTCGAGCTGGGCGCCGATCCGTTCGCGAAAACCCTCCCTCTCAGCGGTAGCCCCGTCGCGCGCGAGGACGCCGACGAGCTCGTCGAGCGCCGAGCGCGCGAGCGCCAGATAGTCGGCCAGCACCGCCTGCGCTCGCGTGCGCTCCTCGCCGCTCATGCCCGTAGCACCTGCTCGAGTTCCGCCAGCAGTTCGCCCGCTGCGCGATGGCCGAGCTCGAGCGCGTCGACGCGAAAGCTCTCGTCGGGGCCGTGGACAGCGTCCTCGTCGAGCGCGAAACCGCTGAAGACGGTCGGCACGCCGGCGCGCGCCAGCTCGGCGAGCACCGGCAGAGTTCCGCCGCTTCGCGCCACCGCCGGCTCGCGACCGCAGGCGCGGGCGAGGGCGCGCCGCGCTGCCGCCAGGACGCGGTCCTCCGGATCGAAGAGCACCGGCGCGGCGCTCGCGATCGTCTCGGTCGCGAGCGAGACGTCGGCCGGCAACGCGCGCCGCAGCTCCGTAGCTACCGCTGCAGCTACCGCCTCGGGACGCTGATCGGGAACCAGGCGCACGCTGAGCGTGCACGCGGCGCGCGCCGGCACGATCGTGCGCGGCGCACCGCCGGCGACCTCGTGCACGTCGAGCGCCGGCCGCGCCGTCGTGAGCTCCCAGAAGCGCTGCGAGCGCTCGCCCTCGCCGGCGGCGCCCGCCACCCGCAGAAGCTCGTCGCCACTGCGCATCCGCGCCCAGCTAGCGCGCTCGATCGCGAGCGGCGGCCGGACCTCCTCGCCGAACGCCGGGTCGCAAGCTGCGAGCGCCGCGATCGCGCTGCCGAGATCGTGCAGGGCGTTGCGCGCGACTCCTCCGTAGAGGCCGGAGTGAACGTCGCGCGCGGCGACCTCGATCCGCGCTCTCAGCATTACCAGGCCGCGCGCGCCGACGCACAGAAGCGGCGTGGAGGCGTCGGCCATGGTCGTGTCGAACACGACGGCGGCAGCGAAGCCCGAGGCGTGGTCGCGCAGCCAGCGGCAGGCGCCAGCGCTGCCGGTTTCCTCCGCCCCTTCGACGACGATCCGCGTGCGCAAGCCGAGCTCGCCCGCAGCGGCACGGTCGCGCACTGCCGCCAGCAGCGGCAGCATGTTGCCTTTGTCGTCGGCCGCGCCGCGGCCGTAGATGCGCCCGTCGCGCACGACGCCGGCGAAGGGATCGCAGCTCCAACGCTCGCGCGGTCCCGGATCCTGGACGTCGTAGTGCCCGTACACCAGGAGTGCCGGCTCGTCGGGAGGGCCGGCGTCGGCCACGACGAGCGGCCCCGCTTCGCCGACGTCGACGAGCTGCACGTCGCAGACCGCTTCGAGGTAGCGGCGGAGCCACTGGGCGGCGCGCACGAGGTCGTCGGGCCGCGGCGCTCCCGCCGACACCGAGGGAATGCGCAGAAACTCCACCAGGTCGCTGAGCAGCGCTCCCGCCACGGCCGCGATTTTCGCGCACGCACGGGGTCGCGCCACGCTTGGTAGGCGAGCAGCGCTTGGTCGGCGAGCGACGCGTTGTCCGCGCCCGGCGCGTCGCTAGCGCACGGTCACAAACCGCGCGAGCACGCAGGCCACGGCTTCGTGCCCTCGGCTCGCCACAGCCGCAGCGCGATCACGTCTTGCACAAACTCGGGCGCCTTGGCCGGATCACCCCAGCCGCCGAGGCGCCGCCAGGTATCGCGCGTGAACTGGTACTTGCCACGAAAGCGCCCGCCCCCACCGATCGCGCGCGGGTTGCCACCCGATTCGCAACGAGCGATCCGTTCGAGTTCGTCGGGCACCCTCACCCGTGGCCGCTCGTCGGCTGCCGCGGCGTGGGCTGCGAGGTCGATGCGCAGGGCACGCGCGGTTCGGTAGTCGACGGTGCCGGTGGCGGGCAGCCGCCGTGCGCGCTGAAAGCGCGCCACGGCGCGGCGCGTGAGAGCGTCGTACAGACCGTCGCGAAAACGGGTGCGGAGCCGGCGTTGGACAGCGCGCACGCTGTCGGCGAAGGAGCCCAGGCGCAGCAGGGGAGCACCGACCGGCGGCGCCACGGCGCCTCCAGTGGCGCTAGCCGCCGGAACGGCGGGGGCAAGGCCAGCGGTGGCAAGCAGGAGCGCAACGACCACGCTGGCCAGGCCGGCTGCGGCAACCACGGTCCGAGCGCGGCCCGAGGTCACCCGACTCGCGCGCTCCGACCGCCGGCACGGCCGCCGCGTGGCGACACGGCGTGCACGCGTCGTGCGTGCAGACAGCCCTGCTTGGCGCGTTTTTTGCCGGAACGTCAGCACTGTTGGCTCTGCCTGTGCGCCTACGGGGTGAGCTGACGGGCTCGCGCGCGTGCGCTACGCCGCTTGTGCGGCGATTCGCCCCAGGGCGATGGACTCGCCCGGTGGGTCCCCCGCTCCCCGCCGCCGGAACGGCGAGGACTCGGCGACTGAGCGCAAATACAAGCACATTCGCAGGCGCGACGCCCGGGCCGGGCCGACGCTCGGGCCGCAGCCGTGCTTAGTCCGCGCTCAGCCCGTGACCGCCGTGGTCGGCTGCGGCTCGAGCGCCAGCTCGAGCGCCTCGTCGATCGTCATCACTGGGTGGATGCGCAGCTCGCGTCGCACCTCGGCGGGCACGTCGTCGAGATCGGCACGGTTGCGCTCGGGGATGATCACGTCGCGGATTCCGGCGGCGTGCGCTGCCAACACCTTCTGCTTGATGCCGCCTACCGGCAGCACGCGGCCGCGCAGTGTCACCTCTCCGGTCATGCCGACGTCGGGGCGAACCGGCCGCCCGCTCAACAGCGACACCAGCGCAGCGACGATCGTCACGCCGGCGCTAGGGCCGTCCTTCGGAATCGCTCCCGCCGGTACGTGGATGTGAAAGTCGCGCGCTTCGAACGCCGTCGCCGGGATACCGAGGCGCTCGTGGTTGGCGCGCACGTACGAGAGCGCGATGCGCGCCGACTCTTTCATCACGTCGCCGAGCTGACCGGTGAGGACCAGAGCGCCGCCGCTCCCCGCAGCCGGCATTGCAGTCGCCTCGACGAACAGCACATCGCCCCCCGCGTGGGTGACCGACAGACCCGCAGCGACCCCGGGGATCGCCGTGCGCTCGGCCGTCTCTTGGAAGTAGCGGGGCCGGCCGAGCGCGGCGCGCAGCGCGGCCTCGTCGATCCGCACCGGCGGGTTGGCGCTGCCGTCGGCGATCGCTGTGGCGGTCTTACGTAACAACTTGCCGATCTCGCGTTCCAGCTGGCGGACACCGGCCTCGCGCGTGTAGTCGGTGACGATCGTCCGCAGCAGGTCGTCCTCGATCGCCACCTCGTCGCCGCGCAGGCCGTGGCGCTCGAGCTGGCGCGGCCAGAGATACCCGTGCGCGATCGCGACCTTCTCGGCCGTTGTGTAGCCATCGAACCTGACGATCTCCATGCGGTCGAGCAGCGGCGCCGGGAT
>BEIR01000098.1 GCA_002898855.1 bacterium HR41 | reverse complement strand
CCACCCAAGGAACGCCCATCAGCCTCAGGGCCTTCCCG
This sequence comes from bacterium HR41, assembly GCA_002898855.1. Lineage (GTDB taxonomy): Bacteria > Actinomycetota > Thermoleophilia > Solirubrobacterales > Thermoleophilaceae > Thermoleophilum. The sequence goes on along the minus strand of BEIR01000098.1, from coordinate 5,751 downwards.
ATCAGGTGCACAGACTCCCGCGGGCCGCTCGTGACCACCACGTCGACACTGCGCGCCAGTCGGAGCGCGGCCGCGAGCGCCCACGGAACCCAGGAAGCGACGGTCGGGTCGGGCACGAACAGCGACCCCACGAGCGGCGGCGGCACGTGATGGTCGGGGGCGAGCCCGCCCTCGTCGGGCACGGGCTCCCGGCCGAGCAGTCGGCGCAGAAACGCAGAGGAAGCGGCGTCGAACGCCCGCACCACCCGCACACGCGCGCGCCCACCGCAGGCGACCGAGGTTCCCGACCTCGACGAGCGCGCGGCGTGGGCGGTCGTCGTCAAGACTGTCACCTCGTGCCCGGCCAACGACAGGTAGCGGGCGAAGGCGTCGAGACGGTTCAGAGCTACTACGTTCGCAGGGTGCCAGTAGTAGGTGACGAGCAGGATGCGGCGGCGCGGCTTGGCGCCACCGCTCGCGCTAGCGCCCATCGAGCACGGACACCGCGTGCCCCAGCCGCAGGTCCGCGCGCTGTTCGAAAACAGCTGTGAAACCCTCGTCGACAGAGGCGGCAATGCCCGACCCCGCTCCGCAAGCGGCGTCTCTGCCACCGGCTGCGCAGGGAGCGGCGATCGGCGGGGTGTCGAAGCTCGTCACTGCTGCCACAGGGGCGCTCACGACGATTCTCGTCGCGCGCACGCTCGGCAGCGACGGAGCCGGCGCCTTCGCGATCGTCGTCACGCTCGGCATCATCGCAGCTTCCGGCCTCTCGCTCGGCCTCGAGCAGGGCGCGATCTACCACGTCGTGCGCGGGCGCTGGTCGCCGCTCGCTGCATGGCGCGCTCTGCAAGCGGCTGCGCTCGTGATCGGCGCTCTCTTCGTCGGCGCCTGTCTCGCCCTGCGGGCGCTCGTGCCGTCCGCATTCGCTGGCCTCGACACGGCACAGACCGCGGTGGCAGCGGCCGGCGCCGCCGCCGGCCTGTCGTGGCTCTACTCGGGTGCAGTCGCGCTCGCCCGCCACGACTACGTCTCGTTCGCCCTGGCACCGGCCGCGCAGTCGACGGCGATGGCGATCCTCGTGCCCGCGCTCGCCTACTTCGCCGGCGTGACGGGGGCCGTCGCAGGCTTCGCCGCCAGCAACGTCCTCACGGCAGCGTGGATCGGTTGGCGCGTGCGAGCGGCCACCCGCAACGGCACCGCAGCCGCCGCCCCCCCTGTGCCGCTGCTGCGCGAGGCGGCGAGGTTTGGTCTCTACGCCTACGCTGCCAACGCTCTCCAGACCCTCAACTACCGGGCCGATCTCTTCCTGTTGAGCGCCATCGGCGGCGCCGCCGTCGTCGGCCACTACTCGGTCGCGATGTCGGTGACGAGCGCGATCTGGCTGTTGCCTCCGGCGTTAGCCGAGCTCGTCTTTCCACGCGTCGCCACGCTCGAAGCGCGTGGACGCACGCTCGACCGCGAGCTCCTCGAAACCAAGGCGGTCCGCCACGCCACGCTGCTCGCCACGGTCTCGGCGCTCGGCGCGGTCGCGATCCTTTTCGGTCTCGTCGAGCTTGTCTACGGGCCCGACTTCGCGCCGGCGACAGCGCTCGGTCTGATCCTCGTGCCCGGTTGCGCGCTGCTCGCGGTCGCGAAGGTGTTCGCTGCGGCAGTCGTCGGGCATGGCCGCCCACAGCTGATGCTGCGCGTCACCGTGCTGGTGACGCCACCGACAATCGCTGCTTACGCACTGTTGATCCCGCTCTGGGGAGCGAGCGGCGCCGCCCTCGCCTCGACCCTCTCCTACGCCTGCACCTTCTTCTTCGCTGCCCGTGCGTTCGCGCGCGCAGCGGGCCGCGCACCGTGGCCGCTCGTGCGCTTCGGACGACCCGAGATCGACGATTACGTGGCGCTCGCGCGCTCGCTCCTGCGGCGCCTTACCGCTGCGGCTGCGCGCTCGTCGTGAGCTCGCCGTAGACCGCGAGCCAGCGCGCACCGACCGCCGCTAGCCCATACCGCTCGCGCAGCCGCGGCGCGAAGGAGAGGGCGCGCCGACGGAGCTCGTCGCGACGAGCGCACGCATCGCGCAGAGCGACCGCGAGCGCGTCCGGGTCGTCCGGCGGCACCGCCGGCATGCCGCTGTCGGCGAGCAGTCGGCGCAGACCGCCGACCGCCGACCCGACCACCGGAACGCCCGCGAGCAGCGCCTCGCACGCGGCGACACCGAAGGTCTCGAACCGGCTCGGGGCGACGAACAGGTCGCTGCGCACCAGCTCGCGCGCGACGTCGGCGCGCTTCAGCGCGCCGGCGAAACGCACCGACCCGGCCACGCCCAGATCATGCGCCAGCGTTCGCAGCTCGTGCTCGAGCGGACCCGAACCGACCAGGGTCAGCTCGCCCGCGACCCCGTCGCGCAAGAGCCGCGCGAAGGCGCGGACGAGGACGTCGCCGCCCTTCACCGGCACGAGACCTCCCACCGAGAGGAGCCGTAAGCGCCCGTCCGGGCTCGAGTCGCGCCCCCCGCCGCGCGGCTCGGGGCCGTCTGCGCTCGCCTCCCGCTCGTCCCCTTCGACAGCGCGGGGCGAGAAGGTTTCGTCGTCGAGCGGGTTCGGCACGACCGCGACCGGCGTGCGGCCAGCTAGCTCGGCGACCGCCGCCGCCAGCTCCTCCCCGACCGGGCAGATGCGGTCGGCCTGGCGGTAGCCGATCCGCGCTATCGTCCGTTGCGCCGTGCTCAGCGTGTCGAGCGCGACGCTGCTGGCGTGCTCGCTCACCACCAGCGGAACTCCGAGCCGGCGCGCGACCGGCGCCGCGTGCAACGCTCCGGTGTAGAGGTGGGCGTGAACGATCGCAGGCCGGAACCCGAGCGCGGCGAGGCGCCGGACGAGGCGCCCGAGCCGCAGTGGCGTCCACACGCTGCGGGGACGGAAGGCCGGCCGATCGTCGAGATCGATGCGCACGAGCGAGGTCTCGCGGAGCGCGCGCGCCACGCGCCCTGCGCGTGCAGCGCTCGTGATCGGCGCCGCCAGGGGATCCCGCTCCGAACCAGCGAGGCTGGCGCCAGCGGAGCGAAGGTCGGCAGCGCTCGCCGCTCGCGCATTCGGCGCTACGCGCTGCCCGTGCGGCAGCCCCACCAAGACCACGCGCGCGTAGCGCGCTACCGCGCGCGCGTGGTCGACGACGAAGATGCCGCGGAAAGGGTGGTCGGGTCCCGGCAGCCACTCCGAGACCATCAGGATGTCGAGCCGGTGCGTCGCGGCCGGGGCGCGGCGACCGGGGCGTTGGCTTGCCATCGGCGCGATCGTAGGTGGGCGGAAGCAGCGCCGTCGGCTGCGTTCGGTACGGGGGTCGGGCGGTGTTCGTAGTGGCGGGCGCGGGGATCGTCGGGCTCGCGACGGCACTCGAGCTGAAGCGCCGCTTCCCGCGCGATCGCGTCGTCGTGCTGGAGGCCGCCGACACGATCGCGAGCGCGCAGACAGCGCACAACAGCGGCGTCGTCCACGCCGGCATCTACTACCGGCCGGGCTCGCTGAAAGCGCGGCTCTGCGTCGAAGGGGCGCGGCTTATTGCCGAGCGCTGCGAGCGGCTCGACCTTCCCTTTCGCCGCTGCGGCAAGCTGATCGTGGCGCGCGACGGGCGCGAGCGCGCACGTCTCGACGAGCTCGCGCGACGCGCCAAGGCGAACGGGGTGAGCGGAGCGCGCATCGTCGGCCGCGACGAGATCCGGATGCGCGAGCCGCACTGCGCAGGGATCGCTGCCCTCTGGTCGCCCGCGACCGCTGTCACCGACTTCCGCGCGGTGGCGCTGTCGCTCGCCGACGAGCTACGCAGCCACGGCGGCGAGATCCGCACGGGCGCGAGAGTCCTGGGAGTGGAGCGAGCCCTGGGCGCCAGCGGGCGCGACGTCGCGCGCAGCGCCCCGCTCGCCGTGCGCCTCGCCGGTGGCGAGGTGGTCGGCGCACGCTTTCTCGTCGCCTGCGCCGGTCTAGGAGCCGACCGACTCGCGGCCGCGGCCGGAATCGCCACGCCGGTGCGGATCGTGCCGTTCCGCGGCGGCTACCGCCTCGTGAACGGACGCAGCGCCGAGCTGGTGCGCGCTCTCGTCTACCCCGTCCCCGACCCGCGTCTGCCTTTCCTCGGCGTGCACCTCTCGCGCCACGTCGACGGCTCGGTGACGCTCGGGCCGACGGCGCTGCCGTGGCCCTGGCGGGCGCACGCGCCCAGGTTGCGCGGGCGCGAGCTCGTGCGCGACCTCCGCGACTTCTTCGCCTGGCGCGGCACCGTGCGGGCGCTCTGGCGGCACCGGCGGGCAGGGCTCAGGGAGCTGGTGGTCGCCGTGCGCCCGGCCCTGCTTGCGCACGCAGCGCGCAGCTACGTGCCTGCGCTCGATCCGCATGACCTGCGACCGGGACCGGCCGGCGTCAGGGCGCAGGCGGTGGCACGCGACGGGACGCTCGTCGACGACTTCTTGGTCGTCGAGGGCGAGCGCCAACTGCACGTTCTAAACGCCCCCTCGCCGGCCGCCACGTCTGCTCTGGCTTTGGCCCGAACCATCGCCGCGCGAGCGGCGGCGCGCATCGACTAGACGGCGGCGCCTCGCACGGCGGGCCCCGCTCGCCGCGGCGCGCTGCACGTGTGGCACCCTCAAGCACGCCGCCAGAGCGCGCGCAGCAGCTGGCGTTCGCTGTGATCGAGCACCGCGACGAAAGCCACGAGCCATCCCGCCACGACCGCCGCGGCAGCCGCCGCGAGCGCCAGCGGACCGCCGCCGGCGAGCGTGCGCTGCGCACCGAACGCACTGGCCGCTGCGACCGCGGCGGCCACCCAACCGGGCGCGACCACTGCTCGCGTGAAGCGCCGCGGCAGACCGCCCACAGCTTGCAAACCGGCGCGCGCCAACCACACCCCTTGCACCGCCGCCGGCAGGGCGATCGCGACGGCGACACCGGTCGCGCCAGCGGAGGGCGCAAGCCCAGCGGCGAGGACGAGGTTGGCCGCGACCGTCGCGAGCGCCGCCCGCAGCACCCGTGTCGCGCCGCCGCTCGCGACGAGTAACGCCGCGCCCACCATCCCGGCGGCGTACACCAGCCAGTAGGAGAGGAGGACCGCCAGCGCCGGCGCCCCTCCGCCGTAGCGCGCGCCGAGCCAAAGCTCGAGAAGCGGCCGCGCCGACACCGCACCAGCTGCCGCCAGCGGCGCGGTCGAAAGCAGCGCGTAGCGCATCCCGCGCACGGCGAGCTCGCGCAGAGCCGCGCTGTCACCTGCGGCCCGGAGGCGCGCCGCGGCCGGCAGCACGGTGGTGACGAAAGCCGCCCCGAGCGCCCGCAAGACGTTGTGCGCCCGCAGCGGCCCTTCGAAGAGACCGACCGCTCGCGGCGACGCGAGCGCGCCGAGCAGAGCCCGATCGGCGGTGTAAACCACCGCGCTTGTGATCTCCGCAGCCGAGAGCTGCGCACCGCCGGTGGCGAGACGCCGGGCGGTGTCGATGCGAAGAAAGGCGGGGCGCAGCCGCGCCCACCCGCGCAGGGGACGCGACGCAGCTGCGGCCAAACCGACCGCGAGCGGCAGCGTCCCGTTAGCTCCCACTACCGCCCACAGCGGCGCTCCCGCGGCGGCGAGCGCACAGACGAGAGCGCCGTAGGCGGCGAGGCCAGCGAGCTCGCAGCCGGCGAGCAGCATGAAGCGGCCGCGCGCCCGCACCACGTCGCGCAACAACGTGAGCGGCCAGCCCAAAGCCACCGCCACCGCCAGCGCGACGGCACCGAGCTCGGCTTGCCGCTCGAGGCCGGGCGG
>BEIR01000097.1 GCA_002898855.1 bacterium HR41 | reverse complement strand
CTGCGGGTTGGTCGCGGCCCTGTTGCTCCAACAGCTCGACCAGATACCCGCCTCGCTCGGAGGCCTTCGTAACCAGCTGACCGACCAGCTCAACGCCGTGCTGAACGCGCTCGACGAAAGTGGCGTTTCGCTGCTGGCCGGCAACTGCGATCTGCGCGGCTCCGGAGGGGGTGGTGGCCGATGATGACGCGGGCGCTGCGGACGGGGCAACTCGTCGCGATCGTCGGCTTCAACCTCTCGTGCTTCCTGATCCTGATCTTCCTGTGGGTGTCCTTCGGCGGCACGCTGCCGCTGGCGCCGCAGTCCTACCGGCTGCAGGTCGCCTTTCCCGAGGCTGCCCAGCTCGCCGACGAGGCGGATGTGCGCATCTCGGGGGTGAACGTCGGCAAGGTCAAGGACAAGCGGCTCGATTTGCGCACCGGTCGCACGCTCGCCACGCTCGAGATAGAGCCCGATTTCGCTCCGCTCCCCCGCGACACCCGGGCGATCCTGCGACAGAAGACGTTGCTCGGAGAGACCTACGTCGAGTTGACGCCAGGGCACCGGTCGGCAGGGACGCTCCCCGACGGTGCGCGGCTTCCCGACTCGCAAGTCCAGCGGACCGTCGAGCTCGACGAGATCTTTCGCGCCTTCGACCCCGAGACACGGCGCAACTTCCAAGAGTGGATGCAGGAGCTCGCGGCCGTCGGGCGCGACACGGCCGACCGCGATCTCAACGACGCCTTCGGCAACTTCCCGGGTTTCGCCGCCGACGCGACCGACCTCCTGCGAATCGCCGACGAACAGCGGCGCGCGGTGCGCACGCTCGTGCGCGACGGCGGCACGGCGCTCGGTGCGGTGACCGCGCGGCGCGGCGAGTTGCGGCGCCTGGTGGAGGGGACCGCCGGCACCTTCGAGGCCACCGCCTCGCGTGATCGCGCACTCGCCGAGACCTTCCGGATCTTCCCGGTGTTCCTCAACGAGGCGCGTGCGACGATGCGCACGCTCGAGGATTTCTCGGGACGCACGCGGCCTGTGATCCGAACCCTGCGCCGCCCCGCCGACGACCTCGCTCCGACGCTGCGCGCCCTGCGCCAGCTCTCGCCCGATCTGCGCGCGCTCTTCCGCCAGCTCGATCCGCTGATCGCCGCCGGGCGTCGCACGCTCCCCGATCTGGAGCGGCTCTTGCGCGGCGCCGACCCGCTGTTCGAGGCGGCGCGCGTGTTCTTCCCCGAGCTCAACCCGATCCTCGCCTACTTCAACTTCCACCAAGCGACGATCGCCGGTTTCCTGTCCAACGCTGGGCCGGATCTTGCGAGCAAGGTCGGCGGCACCCGCGGACAGACCCAGGTCGGCATCATCGACTCACGGTCGCTCGCGTTGCGGATGACGCGCCCAGATTGGGAGCGCGGCAACGCCTATCTGCAACCGAACGCGATCGAGCGCGCGACCGCGCTTGGCACCTTCGAGAGCTTCGACTGCTCGCCCGCGGGAGGGGAGCAGCCCAACCCGAACGATGCGCTCGACGCGCCGCCGATCCCGCTGATCAAGGACGCAGCTAAGAGGCCGCCGTGCTTCGAGGCCCCACCTTCGCTCTACGACGGCAAGCTGTTCGTAATCCCGCAGCGGGGCGACGCGCGGTTGCGTCCGCGACCGACAGGTCGCGCCGGCAATAGGCCCGCGGTCGACCCCAATCCCGACGATCCGGCGCGCTAGCGGCGCGATCTGGCTTCTAGCCGACTGTTTCCGTGAGCGGCCGTTTACCGGCAGAATGCGCTTATGCGCGTGCTGCGCGCCCTCTACCGGCTTCTCGGCCACCGGTATCTCGCGCTGTTCGCGGCGTTCGAGGTCTTCTCGGCGGTTGTGATCACGGTTGCCACCGTGGCGCTGTTCGCCCTCTACACCGACATGCGGCCGCGCGAGTTCGTCGAGGTGATGGCCGTGGCGCTCGCCTGCGTGAGTGTTTCGCTCGCACTGGCCATCCGGCGCGGCGCGCGGGCGGCGCGGCCGCTGCTCGAGTGGATCCGCCGCGGGCGACCGGACGCAGACGTGCGCGGCGCTTGGTTGTGTGCCGTCGACCTTCCGCGCGAGGTGATCGTCGAGACCAGCTGGCGCCCGTTCGTGCTCGTGTCGGTGCCTGTCGCTGCGTACTACACGGTGCGCTTCGGCCTGCCGCTGTGGGCGACGGTGGTGATCGCTTTGAGCGCTCTCGTGTCGGTCGCTTACGCGGCGGTCCTCTACTTCCTCGCTGCCGAGCAGTTCATGCGCCAGGTGCTGGAGGACATCGCCGGTCGTCTGCCCACCGATCTGACCGGGATTCCTCGCGGCATCTCGTTGCGCTGGAAGCTGCTCGGAGTGTTGCCGGTGATGAACGTCGCCACCGGAGTGGTGGTGGCGGGCCTGTCGTCTCCCGGCGAGGGCACCCTGTTTCAGCTCGGTGTCGATGTGCTGCTCGCGGTCGCGGCCGCTTTCACTGTGTCGCTCCAGCTCACCTGGTTGATATCGCGCTCGGTGCTTGCCCAGGTCGAGGAGCTCACGCGCGCGACGGCCCGTGTCGCCGAGGGCGACCTGTCGACCAGGGCGCGGGTGACGTCCGGCGACGAGCTCGGTGCGCTGGCCGCCAGCTTCAACGCGATGGTTCGCGGACTCGCTGAACGGGAGACCTTGCGCGAAGCCTTCGGCACGTATCTGGGCGCGCGCGAGGTCGTCGAGCGCGTCGTCGAAGAAGGCGAGATGCTCGCAGGACAGGAGGTCGACGTAACGGTGCTGTTCTGCGACATCCGCGGCTTCACGAGTTTCGCCGAGCGAGCTACGCCGCGCGAGACGGTCCAGCTTCTGAACCGCTACTACGACGCAGCTATCCCCGAGGTGAACCGCTGCCGCGGGCACGCCAACAAGCTGCTCGGCGACGGCTTCTTGGCGGTGTTCGGCGCGCCCGAGCGCCTCGACGACCACGCTGACCGCGCGCTCGAGGCAGCCGTCGCGATCGCACGCCTAACGGCGGACCGCTTACCTCCGGGGCTGGGCGTCGGGATCGGCCTGAACTCGGGTCCGGTTGTCGTCGGTTCGGTCGGCGGCGGCGGCCGGCTCGACTTCACGGTGATCGGCGACGCCGTCAACGTCGCCGCGCGCGTCGAGCGCGCGACGAGACGCACGAGCGACACGATCCTCTTGACCGAGGCAACGCGGTCGCGCTTGCGGCGCACGGCCGTTGGGCTCGTGCCGCGCGGGACGATCGAGCTTCGCGGCAAGAGCCGTCCGGTCGAGATCTACGCCGTCGAGCTCGCGGGGAGCGGGCGTGTTGCCACCACCGGCGCAGCGATCGTCGAGGAACGACAGAGCGGCTGAGCGGTCGAAGCGGCGCCCGCTCAAGCGCGGCTGCGTGCGGTCGATGCAAGTCCAAGGGCCATGGCCGCTTCGCCGCCACGCTCGGGTGCCCGCGCACGGGAGCCGACGCACGCCGATCGCTTGCGCCGTCCCGCGGCGGACGACGCCGCGCGCCGCTCGCGGCGCGCGCACAGCGCTGCTGTCGGTTTCGTGATCTGTCTCGTCTGTACGTCTTTGCTGGCCGGATCGGTGCCCTCGTCGCTCGCCAAAGGGCGCTCCGACCGCCGACCGCAAGCGGGCTCCGCCGAGCAAGGCCGCCGCGGACAGCAGGACAGCGGTGCGGACCGGACCCGACGCGGCGAGGGTGCGGACCTGCCTCGGCGCGACACAGGCGCGGACCTGACCCGACGCAGCGACGGCGCTGCAGGGCGAACGAAAGGCCGAGCACGCGCCGGCGCGCAACGGGGGCAAGATGAGCACCGCGCCTCACGCAAGCGGGTGGCTGCGACGGCACGACGCGACGGACGCACGCGCCGAGGAGAGCGGCGCGTCGCGGCGGCGAAGGCCGCCGCTGCGAGTGGCGGAGCAGCACCCGCGAGCGGCGGCGGTGCCGGTGCCAATGGCACTGGCACCGTGCGCCCGCCGTCGCAGCCTGTCTCGGCTGTGACGGGCACAGCGACCGGTGGCGGCAACGCCGGGGGCTCCACCCCGCCGCGGCCCAACCTCAGCGGTAGTGGTCGGAGCACGGGTAGCGAGAGCAGTTCACGGCGCGCCCGAACAGGGTCGCGGCGCGCAAGCTCGCGTGCGCGTGCGCGACCTAGCGCTCGCCGCTCCGGCTCGGCACGGCGTGCACGAACTCGCCTGTTGGCGCCGGGCACCTCGCTCTCGGTGGCGGGAAGCTCGTCCAGCGGTGGCGCCGCGGCGCCCGCGCCTGCAGCCGCGAGTGACGAGCGAAACCGAAACAGCCCACGGTCCGCTCCCGACATCGCCGCGCCGGTACGCGAAATCGTGGAGGTCGTGCCGCCCGAACTGCGCCTGGCGGTGTTCTCGTTCGTCACCCTCGCCCTTCTCTTCGCGGCGTGGGCACTGCGCTCTTTCCTCCACGCGCGCCGCCTCCAGCGCCAGCGAATGCAGCTGCTCGACGAGGTCGGTCTCTTGCAGTCGGCGCTCCTGCCCACCCTGCCCGAGCGACTCGGCAGCGCACGCGTCTCGGTGGCCTACCGCCCGGCCGACGGTCCGGCGGCGGGTGGCGACTTCTACGACGCCGTCGAGCTGCCCGACGGGCGCGTCGCGTTCGTGCTCGGTGACATCTCGGGACACGGTCGCCAAGCTCTCGCCCGCACGGCCTTCATGCGCTATACGCTGCGCGCCTACCTCGAAGCGGGTCTGGCACCGCGCGCGGTGCTCGACATCGCCGGCCGCGTGATCGGCGAGAGCCTCGACGGCGAATTCGCCACGACGCTCGTTGCGATCTACGACGGCCGTGCCGGAACGCTGAACTTCGCGTGCGCCGGACGCCCGCCGCCGGTGGTGATCGCGGCCGAACCCTTCGACCCGATCGTGCTCGGCTCGGCGCCACCGATCGGCGTGGGGGCCCGCACGGGCGTGCGCCAGACGACGGTGCCGCTGCCGCCCGGCTCGCTCGCCTGTCTCTACACGGACGGGCTTACCGAAGCGCGCGTCCGTCCCGGCGAGGTGCTCGGGCGCGCCCGCCTCGAGCGGATGCTCGCCCGCCTGCCGCGCCCGGCGTCGGCCGAGCGGCTCATCGAACAGCTGGCGCGCACCGCGCGCATCAACGACGACATCGCGGTGTGTCTCATCGAGCCCGAAGCGCCGGTGGCGGCAGGGTCGTTCCGCATCGAGGAGATCGAGTTGACACGCGAGGAGTTGGACGGGCCGCTCGTCCTGCGTTTCCTCGCTGCTTGCGGGGTGGGGGCGGAGGAAGCGCGTGCGTTGCGCGATGAGGCGCGCAAGGTCGCGCGGCAAGCGGGGAGCGCGGTGGTGCGGGCGGTTCTTGGTGTGCGTACTACCGCTTCCGTCGAACCGTCGAACCGGATCGACCTCGAGGCCGCTGTGCGCGTGCGCGGACGGCGTATCGCTTGATCCCGTGGCCGGGTCGCCGCACGCCGTCACAGCCAATGCTCACGTCGACGAAAACGGTGCTCGCTGCGGCACCCCTTCCGCGTAGGGGTCGGGAACGGTAGGCTGCGAGCGATGGCGACCGAAACGAGGGAGAGCGGAGCGCCGACAACCGAGGAGCGCGCACACGGCGGCAAGCTCGTTGCCCGCCGCTTGCGCGCGCACGGCGTCGAGCGGATCTTCACGCTCTCGGGCGGACATCTCTTCTCGATCTACGACGGCTGCCGCGCCGCGGGGATCGACCTCGTCGACGTGCGCCACGAACAGACCGCTGCCTTCGCAGCCGAGGGGCACGCGAAGGTCACGCGCACCCCGGGCGTGTGCGCCTTGACGGCCGGCCCGGGAGTGACGAACGGGATGAGCG
>BEIR01000096.1 GCA_002898855.1 bacterium HR41 | reverse complement strand
CTCTGGTGTCGCGTCTCGAAGATCTTGGCCGCCCCGACGAGGTCGCACTTCCCTACCGCTACCTGCTGGAGGTGCTCGCCCTGCGTCGCGATGCGATCGCGCGCACGGCCGACGAGTTGCCCGTAGCGCTCGGTGAGAGCGACTCCGCTACCGCCACCGAGAGCGTCGCGGCCGAAGTGCAAACGTTGCTCGCAGCCGATGTTCTCTACAGAGTCCGCTTCCTCACCGAGCTGCGCAGCGTGCTCTCCAAGGAAGGGATCGCCGACGAGGTGACAGCTCCGCGCAGCGAGGTGGTGAACGATCTCGCGCTGCTCGACCCGGGGACCATCGCCGACGGCATCAGCGGACTGCGCAGCGGGGCCGGAGCCGACCAAGCCGCCCGTACCGGGCTTCACGGTACCGGAATCGTCAGTGCCAGTCTGGGGGGGCAGGCGCTCACCGATGGCGGATCGGCGACGGTCACGCTAGGTCAGGAGCTTTCCGCCCAGGTTCAAGTCGCGAACCAGGGCGATAGCGACGAGACAGGGGTGCGTGTTTCGGTGCGGATCGGTAGCGGCTCGGCGATCACAGCGTCAGGCCGGATCCCGCGGATCGCCAAGGGAGCGACCGCCCAGGTGACGATCCCGATCACCGACGAGCCGCCGACAGGCGAGCGGCTCCCGGTCGAGATCCGCGTCGAACCGGTCCCGGGCGAGCGCAAGACCGACAACAATGTGATCCGCGCTAACGTGATCTTTACCCGCTGAGCGCCCTTCACCCCCACCTTCCGAGCGCTTCAGCGCTAGTACAGTTGCGGCCCCGTTGAGGAAAGCGCTCTGCAGCTCGCGCTCGCTGGTGTCGCTGCCGCCTTGGCGTCGGTAGCCGTGGTAGCGGTCCTCGTGCAGAGACGCGCCCTGCGCCGGCTGCGTGACGACCAACGGGTGCTGATCGGCGACCACGATCGGCGGGACCTCGTCGCACACGCAGCGCAACTTCAACGGGCCGTAGACCAGCTCGAGGCCCGTGTCGCCACACTGGCCGAGCAGCTCGACCAACAGATCGCCCGCGTGTCCCACGAGCTCGCGCGCTGCGTCGACCGTCACGCGCTCGTTCGCTACGACGCCTACAACGAGATGTCAGGACGGCAGTCGGCCTCACTAGCGCTGCTCGACCGCCGCGGCAACGGTCTCGTGCTCTCTTCGATCGTGCACCGAGAGCAGGCGCGCCTGTACGCGAAACGCCTCACAGCGGGGAAGCCGGACGTTCCGCTGTCGCCGGAAGAGGAGGAGTGCGTGCGCGCGGCGAGCGGCGGAGACAGCCCAGAAGTAGCGGACGGTCGCGCCTGAGTGGATCGACTCGACGACGCTTGCGCGGCGAGTTGAGCGAAGTCGCGGTTGCATACCTCGGACCTCCCGGTACGTTCACCGAGGAAGCGCTGCGCGCATCGATGCAGCGCATCGTCGGTGACGACGTGGCCGTACTCGAGCTGGCGATGGCGAGCGAGCGCGACATCGTCGAGGCCGTCGCCGAGGGGCGGGCGCGCTACGGGGTGATGGCGATCGAGAACGCGCTCGAGGGCGGGGTCGCAGCGACCCTCGACGCGCTCGCTGAACTCGCCGATCGTGTGGCGATCAAGCTGGAGGTCGTTCATCCGATCAGTCACTGCCTTGTGTCGCGCACAGCGCTGCCGCTCGCCGAGGTCACCCGCGTCTACTCGCACCCGCTGGCCACCGCACAGTGCGGCAAGTTTCTGCGCCGGATGCTGCCGGCTGCCGAACGTGTCCACTGCGCCTCGACAGCCGAGGCGGTGCGGACGGTGGTCGCAAGCACGCAGCCGTGGGCCGCGCTCGGCTCGGAGCTCGCCGCGGAGCGCTACGGAGCGACCATCCTCGCACGCGACGTCGCCGACCATCCCGATAACGAGACACGCTTCGTGTGGGTAGAGCCGCGCGCCGAACACCAGCCGGCGGCAAACGGGAACGAGGTCAAAACGTCGGTCGTGTTCTGGGGCGGCGGCGACGAGCAGCCGGGATGGCTGGTGTCAGTGCTCGGCGAGTTCGCGTCGCGCGGCATCAACTTGACACGCATCGAATCGCGCCCGCGGCGGATCGGGCTTGGTCACTACATGTTCTTCTGCGATCTGGAGGGATCGCCGCGCGAGCGGCGGGTGGCCGACGCGCTCGCGGCTCTCACCGGGCGGGTCGAGGAGCTGCGGGTGCTCGGCTCCTACCCCGTGCTGCGGACCCGCGCAGCGGAGTAGCAGCGCGGACCCGGTGCGACAGTCGAGCGACCGAAATCGCGGCGGGGGCGGCTACACTGGCCGCGACCGTGGCTGTTCGTCCCGCATCGGCCGGGATCGCCGAGGTCGTCGATCCCGAACCCGACCCTAACGGCGCGTCGCCCGCTGGGGACCAGGGCGGGCGGCGCGGGGTAGAGCGGGCTCGGGTGCTGGTCCTGAACGCGAGCTACGAGCCGGTGAACGTTTGCACGGTGCGCCGCGCCACGGTTCTCGTTCTGAAGGAGCGCGCCGAGATCGTCGAGCGCGGTGCGGAATCGCTGCACGCCGAGCGGGTGTCGCTCCCCCGCCCGTCGGTTATCCGCTTGCTGCGCTACGTCCATGTGCCGCGATCGACGTTTTCGCGGCGCATCACGCGGCGCGCGGTGTTCGCGCGCGACGGTTGGCGGTGTCAGTACTGTGGCGACAACAAGGGAACGCTCACCGTCGATCACGTCGTGCCGCGCTCGAAAGGCGGCACCTCGACCTGGGAGAACATCGTCACCTGCTGCGCCGCCTGCAACCGACGCAAGGCCGATCGTTTGCCCGCTCAAGCGGGGATGGTGCCACTGCGCCGTCCACGCCCGCCGTCGCCCACGATTTTCGTCCGTGTCGCGGTGCCACGCCTGCCCGAGAGTTGGCTGCGCTACCTGCCCGACGCGGCTTAGTCCCGGTCGGCTTTCGTGGGCGGGACGCCAGCCTCGGGCTCGGCCGTGTCGAGCAGTGTCTGCTCGCCACCGGTAGCGTCATCGGTCAGGTGGCGGCCCGGGTCGTCGCTGCCGGATCCGTCCTCCAGCACGACAGCGACCGCGCTGACGCGGTCGCCGGGCCGCAGGTTCATCAGCCGCACGCCGGTGGCGGCGCGACCCTGGCGCGAGATTCCGCGAACCGCCGTGCGTTGAACCATGCCATTTTGCGAGATCACCACGATCTCTTGGTTCTCGCGCACGACGAGCGCCCCGGCTAGCTTGCCCTTGCGCTCGGTGAGGTTGATCGTCTTCACCCCCATGGTGCCACGGCCCTTGACGGGGTACTCCTCGACGGGTGTGCGTTTCGCGTAGCCGTTCTCGGTCACGACCAACAGCTCGCTTCCTGGGCTGGCCACGTCCATTGCGATCACTTCTCCGCCGCGGGCCAGGTTCATGCCGCGCACACCGGTCGTGTCGCGACCCATCGGCCGGACCTCGCGCTCGTGGAAGCGCGTTGCTAGCCCGGCGCTCGACACCATCAGGATCGTGTCGTTGCCACTCGTGCGCCGTACCGACACAAGCTCGTCACCGTCGCGAATCTTGATGGCGATGATGCCGTCAGCCCTGATCGGTGTGTTGTAGGCCTGGAATTCCGTCTTCTTGACGTGGCCTTGTTTGGTCGCGAAAACGAGGTAGCGGCCCTCGCTGAAGTTGCGTGTCGACAGAACCGCCCGAACCTGCTCGCCTTGGTGAAGCGGGAGAAGGTTGACGAGCGCCCTACCCTTGGCGGTGCGCGACCCCTCGGGGAGTTCGTAGACCTTCAAGCGGTAAACGCGGCCGCGGTCGGTGAAGAAGAGCAGATAGTCGTGCGTCGAGCACACGAAGAGATGCTCGACGTAGTCGTCCTCCTTGGTTTCCATCCCCGTCACCCCGACGCCGCCGCGCTTTTGCTTGCGATACGTAGCTAGGGGGATCGATTTGATGTAACCGGACTTCGTGATCGTCACGACCATCTGCTGGTCGGCGATCAAATCCTCGGCTTCGATCTCGCTGTCGGCGTTGGTGATCTCGGTGCGCCGTTCGTCGGCGTAGCGCTCTTTGATCTCGAGCAGCTCCTCCTTGATGAGGGCCATCACCCGGCGCTCGTCGCCGAGGATTTCGCGCAACTCGCGAATTCGTTCGAGCGTGTCGGCGTGTTCTTTTCGGATCTTGTCGGCCTCGAGCGCGGTGAGACGTTGTAGCCGCAGGTCGAGGATTGCCTGGGCCTGGATCTGGGTGAGCTCGAAACGCTCCATCAACCGCGTGCGCGCCGTCTCGGGGTCGCGCGAAGAGCGGATCAGCTCGATCACCGCGTCGATGTCGCTGATCGCGACGAGCAGACCCTCGAGGATGTGCAAGCGTCGCTCGCGTTCGCGGAGCTCGTGCTTGGTGCGGCGAACGACCACCTCGCGCTGGTGGTCGACGTAGTTCTTGATGAGTTGGACAAGGCCGAGGGTGCGTGGCACGCCGTCGACCAGGGCCACCATGTTCACGCCGAAGGTGGTCTGCATCGGCGTGTGCTTGTAGAGCTTGTTGAGAACGACCTTAGGTTTTGCCTCGCGCTTGAGCTCGATGACGAGCCGGATGCCGTTCTTGTCCGATTCGTCACGGAGGTCGGCGATCTCTTTGATGCGGCCGTTCTGGACCTGTTCGGCGATCTTCTTGATGAGGCCAGCGCCCTCGTTGCGACCGTCACCTTTTGCCTGCTGGTAGGGCATTTCGGTGACGACGATCGCCTGCTTGCCCTGACGCAACGGCTCGATGTGGGCGCGGGCTCGCACGACGATGCCCGCACGACCGGTTTCGTACGCTTTGCGGATCGCGTCGCGGCCGACGATGATTCCGCCGGTCGGGAAGTCAGGTCCCTTGATGTGCCGCATCAAGCCGTCCACGTCGATCGCCGGGTCGTCGATGAAGGCGACGACGGCGTCGATGGCTTCGCCGAGGTTGTGCGGTGGGATATTCGTCGCCATGCCCACGGCGATTCCGGAGGCACCGTTTACAAGGAGGTTGGGGAAACGCGCCGGCAGTACGCGCGGCTCTTGGCGCGAGTCGTCGTAGTTGGGCCCAAAATCGACGGTGTCAGCGTCGATATCGCGGAGCATCTCGGTCGCGAGCCGCGAGAGACGCGCCTCGGTGTAGCGCATCGCCGCCGGCGGGTCGTTGTCGATCGAGCCGAAGTTGCCCTGCCCGTCGACGAGCGGGTAGCGCATCGTGAAGTCCTGACCGAGGCGCACCAGAGCGTCGTAGATCGCCGCGTCGCCGTGGGGATGGAAGTTGCCCATCACGTCCCCGACTACGCGCGCACACTTGCGGTAGGGCCGGTTGGGTTGCAGGCCCGACTCGTGCATCGCGTAGAGCACGCGGCGGTGGACGGGCTTGAGCCCGTCGCGCACATCGGGGAGCGCGCGACCGACAATCACGCTCATCGCGTAATCGAGGTAGGAGGTGCGCATCTCCTCCTCGATCGGCCGCGGTTCGATGTTTCCGTCTGTTAGCTGATCGATCGCCATCGGCTTACGCTCCCCGCAAGAGTCCTAAAGCCCTCTCCGCGTCGCTAGACGTCGAGGTTCTGCACCTCGCGGGCGTGTTTCTCGATGAACTCTCGGCGCGGTTCGACCCGGTCTCCCATCAGCATCGAGAAGATTTGATCCGCCTCGGCGGCGTCCTCGACTGTCACGCGCTGCAAAGTTCGCCGCCGAGGATCCATGGTTGTCTCGAAAAGCTGGTCGGGGTTCATCTCTCCTAAGCCCTTGAAGCGCTGTAGGGGCACACCTTCCCGAGCTACCTCGAGCACCTTTCTGCGTAGCTCGGCGAACGATGCCGCTCG
>BEIR01000095.1 GCA_002898855.1 bacterium HR41 | reverse complement strand
GCCGCACGATCCTGCAGGCACGGGTGCTGGGGATCGAAGAGCCCGTGCTCGAGCGCCTCTACGGGCGTGTGATCGAGCTGATGGCCGGCGCCTGGCCGTACCTGCGCGAAGAGCGCGACACGGTGTTGCGCTGGGCGCGCGACGAAGAAAGCAACTTCTCGCGCACGATCGAGCAGGGGCGCGAGCTCCTTGCCGAGCTCGTCGAGCGCGCGCGCGCCGAGGGACGGAGCGAGGTGGCGGCGGAAGATGCCTTCCGGCTGCACGACACCTACGGCTTCCCGTTCGAGATGACGCGCGAGCTGTTGGCCGAGGAGGGGCTTGCTGTCGATGAAGGGGCGGTGCGCCGCTTGATGGAGGAAGCGCGTAGCGTCGCGCGCCGTGGCGCGGGGCGGGCCGGCCAGAGCGCGGCGCGGCGCGAGCGCGCGAGCGAGGTGGCACGCCAGGCAGCGAGCGCGACCCGCTTCATCGGTTACGAGCAGCTGACGGCCAGCACCACCGTACAGGCTGTCGGCCGCGACGACGGGCTGTTGCTCGTCAAACTCGCCGAGAGCCCGTTCTATCCCGAAGGTGGTGGCCAGGTGTCCGACACCGGCACGCTTGTCGGCGAGTGGGGGAGGGCGAGGGTCGTCGACGCGGTGCGTCTGCCCGACGACCAGGTGCTCGTGTGCGAACTGGAGGAGGGGAAGCCGCCGCCGGTCGGCGCCGAGGTTCGTGCGAGCGTCGACGCCGAACAGCGCCGGCGGACGATGCGCAACCACACCGCGACGCACCTGCTCCACGCCGCACTGCGACGCACGCTCGGCGCCCACGTCCGCCAGGCAGGCTCGTACGTCGGGCCCGACAAACTGCGCTTCGACTTCACCCACGGTCAGCGCCTCGGGCGAGCCGCGGTCGACGAGATCCAGGCGCTCGTCAACGAGTGGGTCGGCGCCTCGCTGCCAGTGCGAGCGTTCGAAACGACCCGGGCCGAGGCCGATCGTCTCGGCGCGATCGCTCTGTTCGGCGAGAAGTACGGCGATTGGGTGCGCGTCGTCGAGATCGACGATGTGTCGCGCGAGCTGTGCGGCGGAACGCACGTGGCGTCCAGCGCCGAGATCGGTCTGTTCGACATCGAAACCGAGACTTCGAGCGCGAGCAACGTGCGCCGCATCGAGGCCGTGACCGGGCCGGGGGCCGCCGAGCTGTTCGCCCGGCGCAGCGCCGCGCTAGCCGAGCTCGCCGCGCTGTTGCGCGTGCCCGAGCACGAGATCGTCCCGGCGGTGGAGCGTCTCCAGCGCGAGCTCAAGGAGGCGCGCAAGCGCCGCCAAGCGGGCGACGGGCAGGTGCGCGCCGAGGATCTCGTCGCGCGGGCGCGACAGGTCGGCGACGCCGCGGTCGTGGTGGAGGCTGTGGCGGGAGTCGAGCCGCGCGAGCTTGTCGATCTCGCCGACAAGGTGCGTCAGAAGCTCGGCCGGGCGGTCGTGCTGCTCGGGGCGGGCGTGGGTGAGCGTGCTCACCTGGTGGCGACCGTCGCTCCCGAGCTCGCCGAGAGCGATCTGCGCGCCGACGAGCTCGTCCGCGTCGCCGCGGCGGTGATCGGCGGGGGCGGTGGCGGGCGCCCGACGCTCGCCCAGGCCGGAGGCCGCCGCGTCGAGCGCGTCGGCGAGGCGCTCGAGCAGGCGGCCGCGGCGATCGAGCAGCGGTTGCGTTGACGGTGCGCGTGCTCGCCGTCGATCACGGCGCGGCTCGGATCGGCCTCGCCTTGTCGGATCCCTCGGGCACGGTCGCACGCCCGATAGCCGCGATCCCCGGCCGTCCGCTCGAGGAGGCGGTCGCGCGCATCGCGCGCCTCGTCGACGAGCACGCGGTCGAGCGCGTCGTGGTCGGACTGCCGCTGACGCTGCGCGGTGAGCGTGGCGAGCAGGCGCGCCGAGCCGAGCGCTTCGCCGCCGCGCTCGCGCGCGCGCTCGCGGTGTCGGTCGAGCTCTACGACGAGCGCTTCACCACCCGGCTGGCCGAGGATCGCGGCGGGACGGCGCCGGCCGACGCGCGAGCGGCAGCAGTGCTGCTCGAGGGTTGGCTCGCGTCGCACACTTCGGCGCGAGCGGAGGGGGAGTGAGGTGAGCGCCCGAACCCGCCGCCGCCGTGCCATCGCACTGGCTGCGCTCGCTGCGGCGCTCGCGGTGGTGGCGGCGTTCGCGGTCGCTCTGTGGCAGCCGTTCCACGGCGGTGGACACGGGCGGGTCGTGTTGACCGTGCCGCGAGGAGCGACGCTGACCGACGTCGCGCGCCTGCTCGAAGCGCGCGGTGTCGTCGCCGACGCAACGCTGTTCTCGCTACGCGTACGCCTAGCGGGGGCGGCTTCCGCCATCGAGGCCGGCACCTACGAGCTGCGCCGGGACATGAGCTACGGAGCGGCTATCGCCGCCCTGCGCGCCGGCGCCGACACCAGCGTTCTTCGCGTTGTCATCCCCGAGGGGCTTTCGCGACGCGAGGTGGCGCGGCTACTGGCCCGCCGGGTGCGTGGCGACTACCTGGCTGCGAGCCGCAGTGCGCCCGGTTTCGATCCGCGCACCTACGGTGCACCGGCGGGAGCGACGCTCGAGGGTTTTCTCTTTCCGGCCACCTACGACCTACGACCTGGCGCCACCGCCGCGCAGCTCGTGCGGCGCCAGTTGGAAGCCTTCCGCCGCGCCTTCGCGAGTGTCAACCTGACGTACGCACGTAGCAAGAACCTCACCCCCTACGACGTTTTGATCATCGCCTCGATGGTGGAGCGGGAAGCGCGCGTGGCGCGCGAGCGGCCGCTGATCGCCTCGGTCATCTACAACCGCTTGCGCGCACGGATGCCGCTCGGCATCGACGCCACTTTGCGCTACGCCCTCGACAACTGGACCAGGCCGCTGCGTGTCAGCGAGCTCAACTCGCCGACCCCCTACAACACGCGCCTGCGCAGCGGCCTGCCGCCCGGACCGATCGGGAACCCGGGTCTTGCCTCGATCCGTGCCGCGGCACGCCCAGCACGCACCGACTTCCTGTACTACGTCGTCAAGCCGGGAACCTGCGGCGAGCACGCCTTCTCGACCAACGCGCGCGCCTTCGAGCGCGATGTCGCTCGCTACCGCGCCGCTCGCGAGCGCGCCGGCGGCCGCTCGCCGACACGTTGCTGACGGCGATGGCGACTGATGCGCGCGCACGCACGCAGCCGCAGGTGCTCCTGGCGGTCGTCGGTTGGCCGGTCGCACACAGCCGCTCGCCGCAGATGATGAACGCCGCTCTGCGTGCGGTTGGTCTCGATGCGTGGCGTTACCTGCGCCTGCCGGTCGCGCCCGAGAGTTTCGTGGCGGTGGTGCGGGAGCTGCCAGCGCTCGGCTACCGCGGTGTCAACGTGACGATCCCGCACAAGATCGCGGCCGCCGAGCTGGCCGAGGTGCGCAGCGACGCTGTCGCGAAAACCGGGGCGGCGAACACCTTGTGGTTCGCCGACGGTGCGGTCGCTGCCGACAACACCGACGTCGGCGGCCTCCTCGACGCGATACCGCGGGAGGTTCGTGGGCTCAGAGCGGTAGTGCTCGGCGCCGGTGGCGCGGCGCGCGCTGCGGCCTGGGCCCTCGTCAGCGCGGGGGCGGCCGATGTCGCGGTGTGGAACCGAACGCGCGAGCGGGCGCGCGAGCTCGCCGAGAGCCTCGGTTGCCGCGTCGCCCACGAACCGCTGGCTTCCGCGCCCGATCTGCTCGTGAACGCGACGAGCGTCGGGCTCGATCCAACCCTCGCGCTCGACGACGCTCTCGCTGCGCTCGGGCTCGCCGGAAGCACGCCGCCCGCGACGGTCGTCGATCTTGTCTACGGCGATCACGAAACGCCGCTCGAGCGCTGGGCGCGGCGGGCGGGCGCTGTGTTCGTGCACGGACTCGAGGTGCTCGTGCGCCAGGGAGCGCGGAGCTTCGAGCGCTGGACCGGTCGCACGGCGCCGCTAGAAGTGATGCGTTCGGCGGTCGGTCTCGATAGCGGCGGCGATCGTCCTGCGCCGCCGCGCGTGCGGGTCTAAGCCGTTCGCACCTTCCTGCCGATAGCGACCACATGGCGATTTCGCGTCCCCTCCTCCTGGCTTTGATCGCAGCGGTGCTCGCGGCCGCAACCTACGCAGTTTCGATCGGCAACAACTCCGACGAGAGTGCTGGCACGGCAGCACCACCCCCTGTAGCCCAGCGTCCGAACGAGAACGCGGCCCAGGGTGCTAACCCCGCGCAGCGATCGGCTGCCGGCAAACGTGTAGCAGGGTCGCAGCGCGCCGCGCGCGACAGCAAGCGTGCCACCTCGCCGACGGAAGCGCGCAATGCTGCCGGGCGGGAGCGGTCCGGCGCCGACACCCGCCAGCGTGCGGTCACGAAAACGCGATCGGCACCACGCAGTTCTGTGCCGCGCAGCTCGTCTCTGCCGGTCGCGTTCCTGCGCTCGCTCGAACGCGGGCAAACGGTCGTTCTCTTCTTCTACGACCCGCGCGGCATCGAAGACAGCGACGTGGCGGCCGCCGTGCGTGCTGTCGAGCGCAGCCGTCTGGCGCCGGTCGTCCGCGCCCGCTCGACGCGGATCGACGATTACGCGCAGGTCCTCGGCAAGATCGAGATCAACCAGGTGCCGGCCGTGGTGATCGTTGGGCGCGACCGCAAGGCACGGGTCGTCGAGGGTTACATCGACCCGGAGACGCTCGTTCAGGAGGTCCGGGACAGTAGGCGATGAGCGACGCCAGGGGCCAACCGCAGACGCGGACGGTCTCGGCCCCCGGTAACGCCAAGCAGGCGGCTGAATCCGAGGACGAGGCCGCCGTGGCCACCGCCACCAAGCCGACAAGCGGCCGGGGGAGCCGCGCGGCGGACTCGGCGAACGGCAAGGCGGCTGCCGCCGGTAGCGCCCCCGGGAACGGTGGGGGGAGCAACCGCAGCGCCAAGGGCCGCTTCGTTTCCGACGTCATCGTCGACCTCGGTTACGCCTCGCGCGCTGTCGTCGATCGCGCGGTCGAGCAGGCGCGCGCCGAGGGCGCCGCTCCAGAAGAGCTGCTCGTAAAACAAGGGGTGATCACGCCCGACCAACTCGCGCGGGCGATCGCCGCACGCTACGAGCTCGAGTACTTCGATCTCCAGGAGCGCAAGCCCGACCCCAACGCCCTCAACCTGATCCGGCCCGAGGACGCCAAGCGCTTCCAGGCTGTCCCGGTCGGGTTCGAGAGCGACGACGTCGTCACCGTGGCGATGGCGAACCCGCGCGACATCGTCACCCTCGACGACCTCAAGCTGCTGATCCGTCGCGACGTGCGGCCCGTTGTCGCGTCGGTCGACGACATCCAGACGCTGATCAAGAAGATGTCGTCGAGCGTCGAGCTCGGCGCCGACGTTGTCGAGGAGGACGAAACCGAGCTCGAGGAAGCGTTCGGCGAGCTGCGCGAAACGGCGAGCGACTCGCCGGTCGTACGGCTCGTCAACCAGATCCTCCAGCAGGCGATCGAGGAAGGCGCATCCGACATCCACTTCGAGCCGGAGGACAACGAGCTCAAGGTGCGCTTCCGCGTCGACGGTGTGTTGCGCGAGGCGACGACGATCCAGCGCAAGTTCGTCGCAAGCGCGATCTCGCGGATCAAGATCATGGCGAACCTCGACATCGCCGAAAAGCGCATCCCTCAGGACGGCCGCGTATCGCTGAACGTCGACGGCCACGAGATCGACGTGCGTGTCGTGACGATGCCCTCGGTGCGCGGCGAGGGGGTCGTGATGCGCATCCTCGACAAAGAGAAGGCGCTGATCGGACTCGACAAGCTCGGCATGAGCCCGCGCAACCGCCAGCGCTTC